>NZ_JBAEER010000053.1:0-10900 GCF_056207615.1 Candidatus Cryptobacteroides sp.
CCGTTGCCGACCTCGAGCATCTCCGCGTCATTCCAATGTCCTGGACCTGCATATTCTGCATACTGCGCAGCCGCATCCATCGCATTGAGCACACCGACGCCGCCCCAGTCGAAGACGCAATCGAATACGTTCCTGATGTCCGGCGTCACTCTCCAGAGGTGACCTATGCCCTTACCCCATTCCCATGGATTGTTCTCGCCCCACTCGCAGATGCTGAGGATGATAGGGCGGCCGGAAGCCTTGAGTGCCTCCGACATGGTCTTGTAAGCGGCCATGGCATTCTGACCGTCGCAGGAGCACCAGTCATACTTCAGATAATCAACGCCCCACGAAGCATAGTCGTGCGCATCGATGTACTGGAAGCCCTTCGATCCTGGAAGTCCCTGGCAGGTCTTCGATCCCGCACATGAATATACGCCGAACTTGAGTCCGAGGCTGTGGATGTAGTCTCCCACCACCTTCATTCCGTTAGGGAACTTGTCCGGATCTGGCACGATGTGGCCGAGAGAGTCGCGGTCGATCTGCCAACCGTCGTCAAGGACGATGTATTCGTAGCCGGCATCCTTCATGCCCGAGCTCACCATCGCGTCTGCGATTTCCTTGATGGTCTGCTCGCTGATATTGGTTCCGAGCTTGTTCCAGCTGTTCCAGCCCATTGGAGGTGTGGCCGCAAGGGACATATAGACCGAGTCTGACACCGGCTTTGGCTTACCATAGGTGGTAGACCGGTCGATTCGCTGTGCGGAAACGGTCACGCAAGCTGCGATGCCGACCGCGAGTGTGATGATCTTCTTGATTTTCATATACGAGATTTCCATTTATTAGTCCGTGAATACGCTTTTCTGCACAATGAAGGTAAAAAGAAAGCCCGGAAGCTCAAAGAGTTCCCGGGCAAAACACACTATTGTGCGTAAAGTTTGAACTATTTTTCCATTAAAAATCAGAAAACGGCCTGTGGATCACTCCAGGGGCCGTTTCCATGTCTCCGAGGGCAATCTCAGGAGTTGACGAATCATTGTGAATCAGTTATACCCGAAACAATTGCCTGTTCCATGTTACAAACCGTACGTGCGCAATACTAGCGCATGACGTATATCATCCTTCCCGCCGACGTCATGTGTATGCGACATCTATTAATAAACATAACCATTCTTTACAAGGTAAGACGCTCCTGCCATTGCTCCGAGTGATACGATGATGAAGATAAACATGACTCAAAAATTTTAGTGGGTTAAACTGATTCTGTGTGCCTTTCGTTTTGAAGACGATGCGAAGGTATGCCCACAAGAAAACAATTTCAAATCATGCATTTCACGATGATACAACGCAGATTCGCGAATGGTATTCCAACCTTCTCGAATGGTATTCCAACCTTATGGATAACGCAGAAAAGCGTTCAAGAAAACGCAGAGAAATCCAGAAAAATAAAAACATCAAAAAACAAAAACGGCCTCCAGAGTAGCCTGGAAGCCGTTTTTGCGATATTTGGTATCGATTCGCCTAAAATCAGTCGATTTCCGGCTCTTCGAAGACGATTTGTGGCAATTTTCCTGCCTGCATCCTTGAGAAAGTGTATGCTGCGGAGGTTCCGACCACCTCTCTTTCTGCTTTTTTCATAAGCTTGTCAGGGTCGATGACGACTCCCTTGAAGAGAAAATCGAGTTCAATTTCCTGCAATTCGGACATCGCGCTTGCATATGCGGACTGGAGCTGCGGCAATTTCTGCTCCCTCTTGAGTATGTCTTCAGTGAGAAGCGCCCTCAGGTCGGCATCGTCGCTTGTCGCGAAATCGACGCGGCGTTCGTTGAGCTCCCTTGTCGCAACGGCTATGGAATCGCGCAGCGACCGCACTTCCTCTATCTTGGTCATGTATCTGAGGATATCTGCATTGTCCTCGAGAGCATTCTCGGTAGTGTCGCCGTTGTCCATACGTGAGAGATTCTCCACAGGATTGAGGGCGGCAATTCCGCAGAGCCTTACCGGATCGTCCACGACCTTGCGTACCGGCATCTGCTCATAAGCGAGCACATACACGTCCACGCTGTCGGAAGCGCAGGCCCTGTTGGATGCGAACACGGTATATCTCTCGTCCGGGGTGTCCATATAGAGGAAATCATCGGCAGGGGAGGAGAACGGGAATCCGAGGTTCATAGGCACACCCCATTCGCCGCTGCGCTCATCGAGCTTCGACACATAGAGATCGTAGCCTCCGAGGCCATAGAGTCCGTCCGAAGAGAAGTACAGGCTCTTGCCGTCTGCGCTCAGAACCGGCCAGACCTCGTTTCCTTCGCTCGAAAAGTCCTCGCTGACGAGCTTTGGCTCCGTCCATACGGAATCCTTCTTCTCGATGATGTAGAGATTGCGGGAGTCTTCGTCCTTGCGCGACCACACGTATCTTTCGGCACCCTGTGGTGCATAGATTGCAGAGACATCCCTTCCGCTGTCAGGGTCGAGCTGGTTCGGAGACGGTACCCAGCTTCCCTCCGGAAGAGGGTAGAAGAGGAAGAAATCGTTCTTTGAGAAACGGTGACGAGCGAGGACTGTCGGCTCCATGACATAATCCATCATCCCGAAGCCGTTGTCCACGAGCACCTTCATCGCGATTATCCTTGCTATCTCGGCAGAGTCGGTCTCATCGGCAATCACATTCTCATATATCCTGCGTGCACCCGCGAAATCGTACACGCCCTTGAGCGCCTCCGCACGTGCGAGAAGAGAATCCTTGTCTTCCGGCTCCCTTGCAACTTCGGGGATGACTTCCTCCACCATCTCCTCAAGGAACGCGGTCAGCGTATCAGGATGCTCGACGACGGTTTCCAGGGAAGGGACCTCAACAGATACTCGAACAGTGTCACGCTGAGACTCCGGGAGAGCCTCTGAAAGCTCCTCGGCAAGAAGCTCCGGAAGCTCCTGCGGCACCACCGCCACTGAGTCCGGCAACTGGGCCGACGCGAGGGTCGGAACGAGCAGGGATGCAAGTATGATGAGTCTTGTACTTTTCATTGACTGAAGCCTTTCAGGGCGACAAAAATAGCACATTCTCTGCACAATAAGATTCGTATTTAGGAAAAAATATATAAATTTGTGCCCTATTTGGCGTATAGTAGAAAAAAACAATAATTAACAATAATTCAAAAACCATGCAAAGTAAAGGTGCAATCAGATTGGTAGCCATCCTTCTGGGCCTCGCTTGCCTCTGGCAGCTCTCCTTCACTCTCGTAGGAAACATCCACGAAAAGAAGGCTGCTGCCTATGCCGACAAGTTCGTTTCAGCCCTCCAGAACGAGGAGGCTTACGTCCGTGATTCAGTCAGGAAGGACATGTCCCGTTGGTACATCGACTCTATCTCGACTGAGAAAGTTTATTTGGGTTATACTTACAAGAAAGTACAGGAGAAGACCATCAACCTCGGCCTTGACCTCAAAGGCGGTATGAACGTCATGCTCCAGGTGCAGCTCGAGGACCTCGTCAGAGCTCTTGCAGATAACAACCAGTCAGCAGCATTCAACCAGGCTCTCGCTCTCGCAAAGGAGCGCAGCGTTGCCTCTAGGGAAGATTTCATCACCCTCTTCGAGGCTGCTTGGAAGGAAGTTGCCCCTGGCACTCCTCTCGCAACCGTATTCGGTACCTACGAGATGAGGGACAAGATCGACGCAAAGACCAGCGACGCAGACGTGATCTCAGTGATCCGCGGCGAGGCTGAGTCAGCAATCTCGAACTCATTCAACGTACTCCGTAACCGTATCGACCGCTTCGGTGTCACCCAGCCTTCTATCCAGAAGATCGGTAACAGCGGCAAGATCCTCATCGAGCTTCCAGGCGTCAAGGAGCCTGAGCGTGTAAGAAAGCTCCTCCAGGGAACTGCTTCCCTCGAGTTCTGGGCAACTTACGAGAACCAGGAGATCTACCCTTACCTCGCAGAGGCTAACGCACTCATCGCAGAGCTCGAGGCTGACCACAGCACCGCAGCAGCAGAGGAGACCGCAGAGGCTGTCGAGGGCGACGTCCTCGCACAGGAGCTTGGCGAGCAGGCAGAGAACGCATCTGATGATGCTTTCGCAAAGAGCAACCCTCTCTTCTCTGTTCTCCAGCCAGCTGTCTACAACGGTGGTCTCGGTACCGGCGCTTGCATCGGTTTCGCGAACTACACTGATACCGCGAGAATCAACAGGTGGCTCAATGACCCTCAGGTAGAGGCTCTCTTCCCAGCAGAGTTCAAGCCTATGTGGAGCGTTCATCCATCAAGCTACATCGGCAACGACAACATCTACGAGCTCATCGCAATCAAGGCAACCTCACGTGACGGCAAGGCACCTCTCGACGGTGGTGTCGTAACCGACGCTCGTGTTCAGTACGGCAACCAGGGTGGTAGCCCTGAGGTCGGCATGACCATGAATGCCGAGGGTGCAAACATCTGGGCAAGGATGACCAAGGACAACATCGGCAAGCAGATCGCCATCGTCCTCGACGGTATGGTTTACTCATACCCTGTAGTCAACACTGAGATCTCAGGCGGTAGCTCACAGATCACCGGTAACTTCACCCTCGACGAGGCAGAGGACCTTGCAAACGTCCTCAAGTCTGGTAAGCTCCCAGCTCCAGCAACCATCGTCCAGGAGCAGGTTGTAGGACCTTCACTCGGTTCTGAGTCAATCCGCGCCGGTCTCATCTCATTCGTGATCGCGTTCATCCTCGTGCTCATCTACATGATCCTCTTCTATGCAGGAGCAGGTCTCGTAGCTGATATCGCACTTCTCTGCAACGTGCTCTTCCTCTTCGGAACCCTCACCTCATTCGTTGCAGTCCTCACACTCCCAGGTATCGCCGGTCTCGTCCTCACCCTCGGTATGGCTGTCGACGCGAACGTGATCATCTACGAGCGTATCAAGGAGGAGATCCGTGCAGGCAAGGGCCTCAGCAAGGCAATTGCAGATGGTTACTCTAACGCATACTCAGCAATCATCGACGGTCAGATCACTACCCTCCTCACCGGTATCGTTCTCTTCGTATTCGGTTCAGGTCCTGTACAGGGCTTCGCTACTACCTTGATCATCGGTATCGTGACCTCAGTGATCACCTCTATCTTCATCACCCGTCTCGTATTCGAGGGCAGGGTTGAGAAGGGTAAGGACATCACCTTCTCCAACAAGTTTACCGAGAACTTCCTCCAGAACACCAAGATCGACTTCATCGGTAAGAAGAAGATCGGTTACATCCTTTCAGCTTGCCTCATCGCAATCTCTATCCTCTCTATCGCAATCAAGGGCTTCACCTACGGTGTAGACTTCACCGGTGGTCGTACCTATGTTGTACGCTTCGACAAGCCAGTGAACACAGAGGACGTTCGTCAGGCTACTCTCGCAGTATTCGCAGACGCCGGCAACTCTTCAGTAGAGGTTAAGCAGTTCGGTGGTGACAGCCAGATGAAGATCACAACTTCTTACAAGCACGATCAGGAGTCTACCGAGGTTGACGCAGAGATCGAGGGCATGCTCTACAATGCACTCAAGGGCTTCTACTCAACCAACATCGACCTTGCACAGTTCACTTCATCAATCGATGACGCAAACGGTATCATCTCATCTGACAAGGTGGGTGCAACCATCGCTAACGACATCAAGAGAGGTGCAATCATCTCAGTGATCATCGCCCTCCTCGTTATCTTCGGTTACATCGCATTCCGTTTCCGTGGATGGACCTGGGGTATCGGTGGTGTGACTTCACTTGCACACACCGCACTCATCGTGATCGGATTCTTCTCGCTCTTCAGCGGTATCCTTCCTTTCACCCTCGACGTTGACTCAACATTCATCGCAGCGATCCTTACCATCATCGGTTACGCTATCAACGATAACGTGGTCATCTTCGACCGTATCCGTGAGTACAAGACTCTCCATCCAAAGGCAGACTTCAAGGAGAACGTGAACTCAGCGCTCAACAGCACTCTCGCACGTACCATGAACACCTCACTCTCGACTCTCGTGACCATGCTCGCGATTGCATTCTTCGGTGGTGAGACTATCCGCGGTCTTGCTGTGGCACTCATCCTCGGTATCGTCATCGGTACCTACGCTTCAATCTTCATCGGTACCCCAGTCATGTACGACGTGACCAAGGCTATGGAGAAGAAGGCAGAGAACAAGAAGTAATCACAATTCTTCACAATAGAAGAGGCGACCTCAAACGAGGCCGCCTCTTTTTATTAAATAATAAAGGTGATTATTTCTTCCTTACCGCTTCGCCCTCGATACCGAGAGTCTCGATGTCCTTGAGGAAGTCAGGGGTTATCGCCACCTTGAACTTGCGGGTCGCAAATTCGACCATATAACGCGTCTTCGGGTCGATGATGAACAGAGACAGAGGGATGTCGCCCTTGTGCCTCTTGAGGAGTTTGATAAGGCCATCCTTGAACTCTGCGCTCAGCAGTGCAGTGTTGATCTTCAGACGGAACTCCTTGAGGAAACTTTCGTTCGCGTTTCCAAGGAGAGAGACGTTCTTGGTCTTGAATGCATAAGGCACGTCCGGGATGTTGCCCTTCTCGTCCGGCTTCACGAAATACTTCGGCTCGATCGAGCCTTCGATGAGGACGGAGTGACCCTGCTGGAACTTAGGTGCAAAGGCCTCGTACTCCTTTCCGAAGAGAGATATCTCCGTGTTTCCGGAGAAGTCCTCGATGATGGAAGTGAGGAAATTCTTTCCGTTGCGTGATATCTTTGTCTCGGTGCTGAGCACATATCCTCCTATGGTTACCTTGGAAGTCTTCTTCTTCTCCTGACACGCGTTCACGAGGTCCGGAAGGTCCATGATCTTGGTAGTCGCATAGTTCTCCATCTCGAAGGCATACTGGTCGAGTGGATGGGACGAAAGGTACATTCCGACAACCTCCTTCTCCCTGTGGAGAAGTTCGATATTGTCAGCAGCCTCCTCCTTATATGAAGGTACATCCGGACGGGTAGGCCTTACCTCCTCGGCATCACCGAAAAGGGATACGGATGATTCCTCAGCATCCTTCTTATAGAGATCTGCATATCTCACGAGAGAATCGATGAAGGTGTCGCCACCGGCTGACGGAAGGAAGAACTGGCTCCTGTGGTAGCCGAAGCTGTCAAATGCACCTGCATATACGAGGGACTCGAAAGCCTTCTTGTTGACCGATCCGGCCATCCTCTCCGCGAAGTCGAAGATGTCCTGGAAGAGACCGTTCTTCTCGCGCTCCTCGATGATTGCCCTCACGACGTTGTCGCCGAAACCCTTCATGCCGCCGAGACCGAAACGCACGTCTCCGTTCCTGGTCACAGAGAACTCGCTGTCAGACTCGTTCACGTCCGGATTGAGCACTCGGATGCCCGACTTCTTGCAGTCTGCCATGATCTTCTTGATCTCATCCATCTTGCTGAGGTTGCAGGACAGGTTCGCTGCCTGGAACTCTGACGGATAGTGGCACTTGAGCCATCCGGTCTGATAGCTGACCCATGCGTAGCAGGTCGCGTGGGACTTGTTGAATGCGTACTGGGCGAATTTCTCCCAGTCCTTCCATATCTTGTCGAGGGTCTTCTCTGGATGTCCGTTGCCCATTCCCTGGGTCATGAACTTCTCCTTGAGCTCCTGCATGACGGCAATCTGCTTCTTACCCATGGCCTTGCGAAGCTTGTCCGCCTCACCCTTGGTGAAGTTCGATAGCTTGCGGCTCAGCAGCATGACCTGCTCCTGGTATACAGTGACTCCATAGGTCTCCGCCAGGTACTCCTCCATGTCCGGAAGATCATACTCGATCGGCTCCTGACCCAGCTTTCGTGCGACGAAGGACGGGATGTAGTCCATAGGGCCCGGACGGTAGAGGGCATTCATCGCGATGAGATCCTCGAAACGCTCCGGGTGGAGGTTCTGGAGCCACTTCATCATGCCCGGAGACTCGAACTGGAAGACGGAGATCGTGTCTCCCTTCGAGTAGATCTTCTCGTAGGTCTCCGGGTCATCGATAGGGATGGCCTCTATATCTATCTCGGTGCCGAAACGCTTCTTGATGAGGTCAAGGCACTTGTGGATGATCGTAAGCGTGTTGAGTCCGAGGAAGTCCATCTTGAGCATTCCCACGTCCTCGATATAGTGGCCGTCGTACTGGGATGTCCAGACGTTCTGGCCGGTTTCCTTATCCACCGAGAGGCAGATAGGAATGTAGTCGGTAAGGTTGCCTCGTCCGATGATGGTCGCACAGGCATGCACACCCACCTGTCGGATGCTGCCCTCGAGCTGGAGGGCATACTTGAGCACTTCCTTGTTGATGTCGCTTCCGTTCTCGAGCTCATTCTTGAACTCAGGGACGAGGCGGTAGCAGTTCTTGAGGGTGATCTTCGCATCGACCTCCTCAAGACCTTTCTGGAACATCTTCTTGACGAGTATCTTCTGGCCCGGGTTCTCCGGATCGTCAACCTCGACCTCCTTCTCGATGGCCTTGAAGCCGGACTTCAGCTCGTCGAGCTTAGGGTTGAAAGGATATTCCTTCTCGACCTTCTCGGTAAGACGGTCCGGAACCATCTTGGAAAGGCGGTTGGACTCGTCGACGGAGAGGCGGCTTATTCGTGCCACGTCCTTGATCGCACTCTTGGCCGCCATGGTACCGAAGGTGATGACTCGGGACACATGGTCTGAAGTATACTTGCGCTCCACGTAGTCGTGGGCAGCAGGAAGGTTCTCGAAGTCGACGTCGATATCAGGCATGCTGATACGGTCAGGATTGAGGAAACGCTCGAAGAGGAGCTGATACTTGATAGGGTCGAGATTGGTGATACCGAGACAGTACGCAACCACCGAACCTGCCGCCGATCCACGGCCAGGACCGACCATATAGCCCTCCGCACGGGAAGCGGCGATGTAGTCCTGCACGATCAGGAAGTAGTCCGGGAAGCCCATTCGGCAGATGGTCTGCAGCTCGAAGAGTATGCGCTCGGACTGCTCCTCGGTGAAGGTCTCGCCATAGCGCTTGTGCGCACCCTGGTAGGTGATATGGCAGAGGTATGCCACCGAACGGCAGAATTCCTCTCCGCGGTCGTTTCCGTTCTTGTCGCAGCGTCCGCAGTCGATGATTTCCTTATATTTCTCGAGATGCTCGTCGATATGCGCGAGAAACTCGGGGTCTATGTCGTATTTCGGAAGTACGTGGCCACGGTCGATGGTGTAGCTCTCGCACTTGTCCGCAACCTCGATGGTGTTCGCGAGGACCTCCGGGTGGCGAGGGAACAGCTCGGCCATTTCCTCCTCGCTCTTGAGATACTCCTGCTGGGTGTACCTCATTCGGTCGGGATCATCGATATATGCGTTGGTCGTGAGGCAGATGAGACGGTCATGTGCAGGGCCGTCCTCCTTCTTCACGAAGTGCACGTCGTTCGTTGCGACGACCTTCACCTGCATCTCTTCCGCAAGGTCGAATATGCCGTCGTTCGCTATTCGCTGGTTCTCGTAGGTCTCCAATGAGAGGCCCTCGACCTCCGTACGATGGAGCTGAACCTCGAGATAGTAGTCATCTCCGAATATGTCCTTGTGCCACTTGATTGCCTTGCGCGCAGCGTCCATGTCCCCGGCCACCACGGCTCTCGGAATCTCTCCGGCGAGGCAGGCAGAACAGCAGATCAGGTCGTCATGGTACTTCTCGATAACCTCATGGCTCACCCTCGGCTTGCCGTAGTAAGAACCTTCGATATGTCCGATGGAGCATATCTTCATGAGGTTCTTGTAGCCGTTGTAGTTCTTCGCGAGAAGGACGAGGTGGTAGTACGACCTATGGGCGTTGTCCTTGAGAGTGTGGTCGTAGTGACGGGTCACATAGACCTCGCAGCCGATGATGGGCTTCACGCTCTTGTGCTTGCCGGCGTGCTTGAAGAATTCCTTCACTCCGTAGAGGTTTCCATGGTCGGTGATGGCAAGCGCAGGCATGCCGAGCTCCTCGGCACGCGTGAAGAGCTTGCCGATTTCCGAGAAACCGTCAAGGATGGAGTACTGGGTATGGACGTGGAGATGTACGAATGCCATGGAACCGTAGATTTAGAATACCATGACTGCAATTACAGGAAAATGGTCGGACAGGAAGGACCTGTTCTCATACTTCTTCGTAAGGATGCTGAACTCTTCGCAGCGGTCGAAACCGGAGTAGTAGATATGGTCGATCTGGCTCTGCTGCTGGGTCTTTCCCCAGGCATTGTACGTGACGCCGTCGTCGGTCTTTTCCGCAGTCTTGCGACAATTCTTCATCTGGCTCTCGACCTCGGCGAGACAGATGTCGTCCTGGCTCACGTTGAAGCAGCCCAGGAAGAGGACAGGAAGGCCGTCCTTGTTGATCTCCGCGAGACGGGAAAGGATGAGGGAGACGCCGTTATGGCGGGAAAGCACGCCGACCTCGTCGAGGTGGGTGTTCACCACGCAGTACTGGTTACCGCTCTTCTTGTCCTTCATGATGGCCCATGTACAGGTGCGATTGTCCGATGCATCCCAGCCTTCGCCCGGCTTGTCCGGATTCTCCGAAAGCCAGAACATTCCCCACTTCACGACGGATGTCGTCTTGCTGTTGTAAAGAAAGGCTGTATGTTCGCCCTTCTTCTTGCCGTCGTCGCGACCTTTACCGACGTACTTGTAGCTGTTGAGGACCTCTGGATAATAGCTGAGCTGGTAATCCAGAGCTTCCTGCACGCCGATCACGTCAGGCTTGATGTCGTCAATCATCATGGCCGTAAATGCGTACCTGAGAGTCCAGGCGTTGGTTCCATCGCCAGAGTCTCCGTTTCGGAGGTTGAAAGACATGATCTTGACCTTGTCCTCTACGCCCTTCTTCGCGTAGAGAGTCGACGGTATGATGATTGCCAACAGGGCAAGCAGCAGTGTGGTTTTCTTCATTTGAACAGGGATTGAG
>NZ_JBAEER010000054.1:0-12968 GCF_056207615.1 Candidatus Cryptobacteroides sp.
ACCAAGTTCTATGGCAATTGCGTGAAGATCGCAGGTGCTGACAACCTCCAGGAGCAGTCAGTCGTCCTCAATCCTGAGAAGCGCGAGCTCTACATCAAGGTCTGCAACGCAAGCGACCAGGCTAAGACTGCCGACATCAACCTCAGCATCTTCAGCGGTGTGAAGAAGGGCATGAAGGCTTCAGTGAAGACCCTCAAGGGCCAGCCTACCGATCGCAACGACATCAACAGCCAGCCGATCGCTCCTGTTGTAAGCGACATCACCGTGGCTCCTAAGATGAGCTTCGAGATCGAGCCTTACTCATTCTCGATGATCACCGTGAAGCTCTAGCTCTGAAGTTGTCTGCTTGATTGAGTATGTCTTGCTGTTTGGCGGGCGTAACTCATTAATCAGTAATGTTTTAATACGCGGACGGTTCCCCCGGGAGGAGGAACCGTCCGTCTGGTATATTGCTGATAGTTAGCGACTTACTTTCCCGAAGATGGGTCTGACTATGCCTCGTAACCCTTAGGATTGTTCTTCTGCCAGTTCCATGAGTCGCGGCACATCTCCTCGATACCGTACTTCGCCTCCCATCCGAGTTCGGCCTTCGCCTTTGCCGGATTGCAGTAGCAGGTTGCGATATCGCCCGGACGGCGTGGCTTGATCGAATATGGAACGTTCACTCCATTGACCTTCATGAAGGCGTTGACCACGTCGAGAACACTGTAGCGATGGCCCGTGCCGAGGTTGTAGATGGCGAGACCGCAGTTCTTCTCGATGGCCTGGAGGGCAGCGACATGACCGCTGGCGAGGTCGCATACATGGATGTAGTCGCGGACGCCGGTGCCGTCAGGTGTGTCGTAGTCGTTGCCGAAAACGCCGAGCTCCTTGCGGATGCCCACCGCGGTCTGAGTGATGTATGGCATGAGGTTGTTCGGAATGCCGTTCGGATTCTCGCCCATGGTTCCGGATGGATGCGCACCGATAGGGTTGAAATAGCGAAGGAGGACGACGTTCCACTCAGGGTCGGCCTTCTGCACGTCCATCAGCACCTCCTCGAGCATGGACTTTGTCTGACCATAAGGATTGGTGCAATGGCCCTTCGGACACTCCTCGGTGATTGGAATCATCGCCGGATCGCCATATACGGTCGCGCTGGAGCTGAAGATGATGTTCTTGCAGCCATGGTTGCGCATCACGTCCATGAGCACGAAAGTCGCGTTCATGTTGTTCTCATAGTACTCGAGCGGCTTTGCTACCGACTCGCCCACGGCCTTGAGACCGGCGAAATGGATGACCGCATCGATGTGGTTCTCGTCGAAGACCTTGTCCATCGCAGCGCGGTCGCGAACGTCGGCCTTGATGAATGGAACTTCCTTGCCGATGATGGCCGCAACCCTGCGGAGAGCCTCAGGATTCGAATTGTAGAGATTGTCGACCACAACGACGCTGTGACCGGCCTTGTCGAGTTCGATGATGGTGTGCGAGCCGATGTATCCGGCACCGCCAGTGAGGAGAATGTTCATGTTCTTTTTGCTTTCTGATGTTGTGTTGTGAAATAGACTCGGCAAATATAGTTATATTTGCAATATAAATACTGAATCAGATTATGAAGAAGATACTTTTCATCATGGCGGCGGCTCTTTGTCTTTGCTGCTGCGGAAACAGGAACAATGGTGGTGCGCAGGATGAGGCTGCGGGAGTGGAGGCTGCCGAGGAGGTGGTAGATCTTGATGCGGAGCATGCGAAGGAGTGCCTCAGGTACGGTTCTGCCGCTCCGGAGTTCACCATCCCGCGTCTTGACGGAGGTGAGCTCAGCCTTGCCGACCTCAAGGGCATGTATGTCGTGCTCGATTTCTGGGCATCATGGTGCAAGGACTGTCGTGCCGACCTTCCGAAGATGAAGGAAGCTTTCGAGAGGTTCGGAAGCACAGGTGTAGAGTTCGTCGGCATCTCGCTTGACGATGACCGTGCTGCATGGGAGGCTGCAGTGAAGGAGTTCGATCTCAAGTATATCCAGGTTAGCGAGGGCAAGAAGTGGGCTGACTCTACCGTCGCCCCTCTCTTCGGCATCAAGTGGATTCCGACCATGTACCTCATCAGCCAGGACGGCAATGTACTTCTCGCCACCGTCCAGATCGACAAGCTCATCGATAAGCTTGCCGAGGTTACCGGACTTTAGCTGGCGACCTGCTGAAGAATGTCGCCCGCCTTTTGTCGTGGCATGTAAAACATTGAGGATTAACAAGATATGTAAAAACGGGTGGTCAATTTTTGACTACTCGTTTCTTGTTAATGTATTGTGTATTAAACTGTTAGGTGCCACGACGCAAGCGCGGAGAGACATGATGCATTGGCTAATCCCGATCACGGCCTTGCGGTAACCCAGTCGGGATGTGAGAGTTTGCTGCTCTAGGACATGGCAGCCCGCGGACAATCACGGCCTTGCGGTAACCCAGTCGGGGTATGAGAGCTTGCGGGTGAGGGACATGATGGACTGCTGGCGCTTGCGGACGTAGTTGGAAGGCTTGTCCGGATGCATCTTGAGAGGATTCGGCAGGCAGACAGCGACCAGACATGACTCAGCGAGAGTGAGCTTCGACGGCTCCTTATGGAAATAGATCTCCGAAGCGGCACCGATGCCGTATATGCCTTTGCCCATCTCTATCACATTGAGGTAGACCTCCATTATCCTCTCCTTGCCCCAAATCTTCTCGATCAGGACTGTGAAGTACGCCTCGAAGCCCTTGCGCACCCATGTGCTCTTGCCGCGGGTGAACACGTTCTTTGCGGTCTGCTGCGAGATCGTGCTTCCGCCCCTGTGGCGCTTGCCGGCCTTGTGCTCCTCAATCGCCTGCTGGATAGCCTTCCGGTCGAAACCGTCGTGCTTAGGGAAGAGATTGTCCTCACTGCTCATCACAGCCTTCACCATCGTCGGATTGATCTGCTCGAGCGGCACCCAATGGTAATGGGTCTTGAACCCCTCCTCCGCCCGGAACTCGATCGCACGACGCACCATCAATGGAGTGAACGGCACATTGACGTACTTGAGGGCCCCCACCCACAGCACAGTCACCGCGATGAAGATCAGCGGGGAGAGCAGGATGAGCCTGAAGAGTCTGCGGAATGGTCGTTTCATGCAACAAATTTAGAATTCTGCTGCGGTAACGTCAAGAAGTCTGTGGCCCGAAGTGACAACTTTGGTCTCTACGGTGTCGAACTTATATCCAAGTTCCTTGAATGAGCAACGGCTGATGCAGTACTCTGCCGGATAGATCTTGTATGCCGAAGTGATCTTGTTGATGCCGAGCACGAATACTACCTGGTCAGGATCCTCACCTCCGCATATCTCGATGATGGAAGCAGCATCATTGCGATCCCATACCCTACCGTTGTCGTAGAGATTCTGAGGAGTGTACCAGATAAGCTCCATCATCTGCTGGGCTGAAGTACACTGCTCGAAATATGGGATGTACTGAGGGTCCTTCCTCGCCTGATCGAACTGGTACTGCGAAAGTGCAGCCATCACGTCTCCGATCTGAGAGTCGGTTGCGGTATAGAAATCGATACCGAAATAATTCATTGAATCACCATTGAAGCTCATCGCATTCGAAACGACACCCTGCGAGCCGGTCTTGTCATATCCTGTGACATGGAGAAGCACTCCGAGCTCACGGTTGTCATACGCATAGATGAGAGTATGGAGATTCTTGGTGCTCTTCTCATCGATCTTGACGAAACCCTTGAGAGAAGGAGAGAATATCATCCTGGTGACCTTCGACACGATGCGGAGCTTCTCGTCCACTGCAGCGACAGTGATCATCACGTCAAGATCAGGGTAATTCTCATTTGAAATCAGATCGGTGCCCATTGACGCAATCTCTGAGAAGGTCGAACCGAGCGACACCTCATTGCTCATGTAGTAGCTCATGTAGGTAGTCACGAGTTCGTCATCCATCTGCGAGAACCTCTCCTGAGTGCCGATGAAGGTGAACGCATACCAGCCGACATCATCACGGCTCGGAGTGATCTCTGCGACGAAGTCGAAAGGCCTGCTTTCGGTCATGTTGATCTCGAAGCTCACATCGTCAGTGTGGACATCGAGCACGGTAGGATCTGTAGTCACCTCACCGGCTCCATTGAGTCCGAATACGATGAAAGTATAGTCCGTATCGGTCATGAGGCCAGGGAAATTCACCATCTGGCTTCCGACCTTGAGGATGGACCCCCAAGTAGCACCGAGGTCAACCCTCTTCTGGAGCCCCTGAACTATCGACTCGGGAGTGACTCCCTGCTTCTTGAATGTCTCGGTCTCATACTTCGCGATATAGAACGGAGTCGCCTCCGGAACCTCGACCTTGATGTCTACTGAAGTCAGTCCGCACTCAGAAACCGAAGCCCTGAGGAACATCTCCTGAGGGATCTCGATAGGCTCCTCGCAAGCAGACACGAAAAGACATGCTACAATAGCGATTATTGAAAGAACACGAATCTTCATCCTATTTCCTCCTTCTCATCAAGAATAAACCAAGGAATGCGATCGCTACAGCGATGATTCCACCGATTATCATGCCGGCAGAACCGGCACCACCACCTACAGGGACGGTGAGCGTCACCTCAGACGGAGGAGTACAAGTGTCCTCGGTACATGCCATCCAATAGATGTTCACATCGACGTCGCTCTTCTCGACCGAAAGCTCGATGTCCTGGGTGAAGACAGCCGTACCCGAGATCGTTCCGATCGAAAGTTCGAGCACCTCATCATGCTCCTTCACGACCTCGCTCACGACCTGGACTTCGCCGGCGATGCTGACGCCCTCTCCGGAGATGGTGATCTCCGTGGCGGTAGCACCATAAGGATAGTCATCGCAATCATAGATATGGTAGCCGTCCTCGATGGATCCGGTGACCGTGATGCGCCAAATATTTCCGTTGATATGTGCAGCAGATGCTGACCATGTTACAGGTGACTCCATTACTTCGCTTCGTATTTGAGGGTTGAGCTCTGACCTACTGGGACGATGACGCTGTTGTCGACGAACTCCGTATGGTCATGATAATATGTGAACTTCTCTACAGCCTGAGGACCGGATACGTTAGCCCTGGTCACGTAGATCACGACGGAAAGATTCTTCCTGTCGAGAATGTTTGCCGGAAGCTCCATCGTATAGTTGAATGCATTGATGCTGCGGTCGGCAGCGACGAACTCGTCACCGGTCAGCATCGTGGTCGCATACGCACGCACCACATTGTCATGCTTGAACTGCTCCAGCTCGGCAGCCGTGTACAGATTCGTATAGTCGGTCTGGGCAGCCACCACTCCGCTTTCCAGGAGGGCGACATGGACATGATAGGTTCCGGCCTTCTTCACGAAGATGGTCGGATGCACCTCAACCTTTCCGCCCGAGTAGCCGACCTGCGCACTGATGGCGGTCTGGGCCTTGAAAGAAGCCTTCTCCTCGCTGCAGAATGCCTTGATGATATTGTAGAAGGTAGGTGACGCAATATTATATGCCAATCCCCTCTCATCGAGGGTGAGAGTCGGCTTTCCGGTCACGGCAAAGCGCTTCTCGTAGCGCGAAGACTCGCTGAAACGAAGCTTCGATACGGAATTCGCATCATAGAAACAGATGCAGTTAAGCCTGCCTGGCTCCTCGGAATTGAACCTCGCGACATCGTACGCCAGATTTGGACAGTAACCGCACCAGTCACCTGTGAATCGATATCCGAGCACGCCCCTGTAGAACTCACGGGTCCAGTCCACATCGATATGAGCGGCCTGGTTAACTCCCACCTGAAGCATCTTGCCGTCAACAGTCGTGAAAGTGATGTTACCCTTCCTGGCAGTTGATTTCTTATTGGCAACAAGACCGAACTCGATCTCCTTCTCAGCACCTCTTCCGCTGAACGAAGTCGACGGAGGAAGCACAATCCACTCCACATCCGTGCCAACGGTGAAACCAATGTTCGACTTCACGCGCACGACGAAGCTTCCCTCCTCCGGCACATAGTACATCTCATTGTCCGTACTGATGAGCTCGATGCTCGGCTGGACGAAACTGTACATCAAGGTGTTCTCACCGTCCAGGATATAGAACGCTCCGGAACGCTGCTTCATGGTCGAGTTCTCGTCGAAACGGACGGTGATCTTGTTCTCGCCAGGGAGGCCTGCGGAAGGAGTGACATATATCCATTTGTTCTCGTTCACCACGCTCCACCTGCTGGTCGCAGTGAAAGTATACTCGATCGAAGTCTTGTCCGACGCTACCGTAGTAACCGACGCGGAAGACTCATCCGGATGGATATTTGGCTGGCAAGCGACAAGACCCACGCATACGAGGACCATGGACGCAAGCCCGGAAATCATATTACGAATTCTCATGATTGACTAGAATGAGGTTGTAAGCGTAAAGTTTGCACCGGTATAGGCAGGAATCAGC
Source organism: Candidatus Cryptobacteroides sp. (assembly GCF_056207615.1). Taxonomy (NCBI): domain Bacteria; kingdom Pseudomonadati; phylum Bacteroidota; class Bacteroidia; order Bacteroidales; genus Candidatus Cryptobacteroides; species Candidatus Cryptobacteroides sp. The sequence goes on from NZ_JBAEER010000054.1 coordinate 6,423, forward strand.
CTGCACACGCCACCGGCACACTGATAACCCTCACGGAACCTTCCGAAGTTGAGAGCTGCACGGATCCTCGAATGCGAATAGCTGAGACCTCCGTTGAAATAATGGGTGCGGGTGTAACCGTAGTTCCACATGTCGCTGACAGAGAAGCTCCAACCCGGAGAGATCGTATACTCGACCGTACCGGCGCACCAGTTGCCATCGCCCTGGCCGCTCCACAGATGCTGGTACTCTGCGCGCACTGCATGCTTGTTGTTGATCTTGTAGGTCACATCACCGACTATGGTATGGCTGCGGCGGAACTCATACGACGGATGGGCACCCACCCTGTTGTTGTATGTCTGCCAGGTGTAGAGCACGACAGTCTTGACATGCTTGCCCCACCATCTCTCTCCGTCGACCGTCAGATCCCTGAAGTAGAGCTCATTCGCCTTGATCTCCGGCGCAGGTGACGGACCATAGAAGGTCGAGAAGTTTGCATGTACCCTCATACCTCTATTACCGCCGATCCTGGTGCCGCGGGCGAAGAAATAATACACGTCCGCCTGACCACCGATCTCACCGTTCATCTGGCTCTGGTATGGGTTCAGAGCAGCGAGAGAATAGGTATGCTGCTGGGTGAGAGCAGGAATGTAGTTCAATGCTGTGAACATCGTGCCCTGGTTATAGTCGGACTGGAAGCCTGCATTGAGAATCTGCCTGAAGGTGAGGTTCACTCCGAGACCGCCACGGGTGTAGCTGCCCTCCGCGAGGATGGCGCGGGACTTCTGCTTATTGTAGTTGTTATACACGCTCACGTCCGAATTCCTTGCGACATACTCCCCCTTCAAGGTGAGCCCGTTCCAGTCGAACACGAGACGTCCGGAAGCTCCGTTGACATCCGGATTGATCAGACCCTCCATCCACTCGCTCTCGAGCGCCTGATGCTTGTTCAGGAAGCTACCCTCGAGGGAAAGATTGAAGAGATCGCCACGACCTGCGAGTTCCATGATGTTCACGCTGAGGTCGGCACCTATGATTCTCGAATCGTAATTATACTCCTTGAAAGCCTTCGGGAAAGCGACCATCGCCTTGAGCGAGATCTTTCCATCCCAGCTGTAGCCTAGATTCACTCCTTCCAATGCCGTGTTCAGGCCTAGAGACCTCTCCTCATACGCCCTGAAGAGAAGGCCGCTTCCGTACTGCTCATAGAAATCGCCCACCGTAGCGGTGAAGCCCTTGTCGCGGAACCTTATATACTTGTTCGAAAGCGAGAAACCCTTAAGCTGCTCAGGATATCCAAGCAGCTGTGGGAAATAGCCCTCCATCTGGAGACCTCCCTCGATCAGACCGACCCCGAAATCAACCTTCAGGTAATTGTTCGAACCGAAGCTGCCCTCCGGACGTACGCTACCTCCGGCAGGATCATTCACATAGTAGATCGAATTGGACTCGAGTCCGCCAGTCACATAGCCCTGGCTCCAAATACTCTGCGCCGAAACGGAAACCCCTCCCGCAAGCAACGCGCATATAAGTATGCTTCTCTTCATTTATAGTTTCTTACAACTTCTTCAATGTCTCATAGACAGCCTGCTCATCGCCGGGAGTGTAACCGATATGGGTGTACACGATCTTGCCTGTCTTGTCGAGAATGAACATCGTCGGATTGCTCTGGACGTTCATCGCCCTCTTGAAATCACCATTCTTGTCAAGGGCGATCACGAAAGGCCACCCGCGACCCTTCGCAAGCGGCACAGCCTTGCTGCTGTTCCTCGAATCATCGGTCGAAACTGCCAAGACCTCGAAGTCGAACTCGTCCTGCCAGTCGAAATAGCAGTCGCTGATCGCGCCCATCTCCTGGAGACAAGGCTTGCAGGAAGTGTCCCAGAACGAGAGCACCACAGGCTTACCCTTCGGAAGCAGGCTTGCGACCGAAACTGTCTCTCCCTTTGCATTGGCCACATCAACGGTGGTCACCACTTTTTGTGCATAAGCCATGACTGCAAAGAGAAGTGCAGCCATGGCCATCATGAATTTCTTCATCTATGTACTCTGATTTATTTGAGGACGAAGCTGGTAGTATTGAAAGCATCGTCGATACCGTAACCGAGAGCGTAAGAATTGTCAGGTGCGATGTAGCACATCTTGGTCTCTACGAATACGTCGAAAGTCTCAGAACCGATCATCTCGGCAACATCGACTGCGCTCTTCTCACCGGCCTTCCAAACATAAGAATGTACAGGCTTAGGATCCCACATGCTCTGCATGGTTGAGCCGACGATGGTACCGTCGTTTGAGATGCTGCCTGGCTCGAAGTCACCGTTCTCGCAGATCACGAGCTCCTTGGTCTTGAGGTTGAAGCGAGCCGCAACGGTAGGAACATCGAACTCGTCTGAGTACTCCTGGACAGTGAGGGCAACCCACTCACCGTTTGCGCTGATGCTGCATGGATGGAACATCATGTATGGTGCGGTCACAGGCTCAGCAGGCTCCCACTCGAATGGATGGAAGAAAGCTGCACAGATAGGATCTGCAACGTAGCTGCCGTCAGCCTGCCTGTTCCAAACTACGAGAGGCCAGCTTGCAGTGTCGTCTACAACGAAGCCACAAAGTACGCTCGCGTCAGCAGACATCCACCTTACCTCACCACCGTCAACTGGGAATCCGAGTTCCTCAGCAGAAGGCACTGGAAGGGTGATTCTGTCGGTAGCAGCAGTGAAAGGAGCCTTCCAGATGCAAGGGCGAGGGTTGTATCCATTGTAGTAGAAACCTGCGATGAGGTCCTCGGCCTCATTGATGGTGTATGCGGCTGAACCGTCCTCTACGTTTACGGTATAGGTCTCGCCCCAGAACTCATCATAGATCTCCTCAACATCTGTGTTATAGTAAAGGAAGCTGCCAGAAGCACCCTTGCCCTTGAAAGCATAGTTGTTGAATGTGTCCTCGCCAGCGTTCACGTCGCGACCCTGGCCGACTGCGGTACCCTTTGTGCTGATTCCGAAAGAATCGCCAAGGATGTTAGCTATATCAACAACGTCATTGTTCTCGATATCCCAGACTGCAGGATTGCCGCTCATGAAGTTCGAACCGGCAGCGAACTTACCGTCTGGAGTTCCGACGAGAGCCATCATTGCGACACTCTCGCTAGACGGAGAGATCACGACCTCGGAGAAGGTTCCGTCATATGAAGGAGTATCTGGAGGTAAGATTACCTCACCACCGTTGTCGTCTGGATCAGGTCCTGGAGTTGGAGTAACTGCTGGCTTGTTGCAGCTGATGGCGGTCACAGCAAGGATTGCCATCGAAAAGAATGAAATCTTCTTCATCTGTTAAAAATGCTAAGTTCTAATTCGGGTTCTATCTGAATATTTTGATAGTAAATCAGATATTTGATACATTAATGATGCAAATATAGTAAAAATTTCCTTTTGTGTTTTCAATATCATAGCTAACAATTATTCTTACCTTTATTGAAAACAGTGCATCAGATGTTCAGAAGACTCTTACTACTCGCATCCGCAACGCCCTCGCCTCCCACGACCCTGACCTTCGGGTGGTGTTGGTGGATTAGTCCCTACCTCGACGAAACGTCTAGGGCGTTGCGGACGATGTCGGTGAAGTCGGAACCTTCCATGACCTGGAGACCCTTGATGGTGTAGCCGCCCGGAGTAGCGATCTTCGCAATCTCCTCCTCCGGATTCGTACCGTGCGCAGCGACCAGCATAGCCGCACCCTTGACGGTCTGGAGCACGACCTTGATCGCATCATCCCTGTCGAAGCCCAGATCCGTACCTCCATCCACCGAAGCGAGAATGTACTTCATCGCGTACGCAACTCCACATGACGCGAGCGCCATTCCCGAGTTCATCATCTTCTCGTCGATGATCAGCGACTTGCCAACACTGTCGAAGATCGCCTTCACGAGCGAAATCTGGATCGGAGTCGCGGAGATAGGAGCGATGAAAGTGAGGCCTTCGTTCAGCTCCATGGCCGTGTTCGGCATCGCAAGAAACAGGATAGGCGATGCGCAAATGGCAGAGCCGGTGCATCCGCAAGCGTCAGTGCTTGCGCATTCGCATGTATCAGCGCCTATGGATGCGGACCCGAACCACTCCTGGTACTTCGACGACGGCACACCTGCGACGAAGCTGATGATGATCTGATTCGCAAAATCGATGGCCGGAGCAATCTCCATGCACACCTTCTCCACCGTGTTCGGGCGGACGGCAAGAATGATTACGTCTGCACCCTTGATAGCCTCCCTGTTGTCGAGACATGTGTGGATACCGGTTCCGACGAAGGTGTCGAGAGTCGCCTGACTGTGAGCGGTAACGGTGATGTCACCTGGAGTAAAAAGTGAGCTTGTCGAGAAGCTTCGAGCTGCCGTTCCACCCATGTGGCCGGCACCGATTATGGTGATTTTCATATTTCTTAAGTTCGTTTGGGGACACTAATATAGTCATTTTTCTTATGCGGACTTGACCGTAAGCAAATAATACTATTCTTCTACTGTAGAGAGTGTAGTTTTTATGTACAGTTAAGGCAGCGATACTCTAGTTTCATGCCTAGCGTCACTGATGTCGATACAAACGGCGCCTTTGTGTCGTGGCGGGCAAGTGGCTGATGCATGGATTTTGGCGTGGCAGGCAAGTAGATGATGCATGGATTTTGGCGTGGCGGTCAACTCGCTGAAAATCAAAGCGATAACTAAAAACGGGTAGTCGAAATTTGACTACCCGTTTTGGATTAACTTATTGAGTTCTAGTGTGTTATCAGCCACGGAGGATATAGGTCTTTATCTCCTTTCGAGTGAAGATTTTCTCAATGATGCCTTCCCTGTTCATCAGCAAATTTCTTCTGCAGAACCTGCTTTCTTGGATGCCTTTTTCTGGGGTCAATGGATGTCGTTGTATCTGTAGCAGATTTCTTCGCAATCCTCAGCGTCGAATTTTTCAGGATCGAAGTATCCAGGCTCCATCGCGTACCACTCAAGACGCTCTTTTTCTTCCGAGGTGAGGCGCTTGCGGGCTTTCTTTTTCTCGTAAATGGCGAGAAGGTCCTCATATCCCCACACTCCACCGCAATCCTCTGGCGGGCAGGCGCGTTCGCCCTTGATGAAGCTGATGCGAAGCTCATGCTCCTTGTAGTCTCCGATCGAGGAGAGGCGGAGATCATGGCACCATGAATCGCCGAAGTCATATTCCCATTCGATGGTTTTGCCTTTCTCGTTGAGGATGTCGGAGAGGGCAACGTCCTCCTGGTTGAAGTTGCGTATCTCGCTGAAAAGAGGTGGCAGTTCGCCTTCGCGCTGGTAAGCTGGTGCGTAATAGCTGTTCCCTTTTCGGAACTGGTTCATGTGGAACCCTGACCAGTCCATGAGCTCGATCAGCAGTTCCGACAGGTGGCGCAGGCTGATGTTTGATGGCACATTGAACTTGCGGTAAATGGCCGGCTTGAGGTCTCGAAGGGTGATGCGAAGTGTGTATTTCTTCACATCCTCGCGCGGGAGGAAGTGTGGGTATGGCTTGCCCTTCCCGTCCTCATCAAAGCCACCGTCTTCACCCGGGCTACCGAAGTCATCGAAGTCCTCGAAGTTATCGGAATCTGGCGTAGGGAACATTTCATCCATCTTCGCCCTCAGCTCGTCCTTTTCGTCCTTGGACATCTTCGACAGGTTCTGAGCAAACTGGAACATTGCCTCCTGCAGCTCTGGAGGCAGCTTCTCGTAGAACGACTCAAACCAAGCCATCTGTTCAAGCTGTTCGGGAGTCATCCCATCAATGATACGTTGAGTCTCCTCTTCCTGTTCTTTTGTAAGTTTTGACTGCTTCTTTTTCGTACTCATATTTTCTATGCTCGTCTCGTTTTCGTTAGTATTATTATTTCTTAATACAAAAACCCAAAGGCCCAGAGGGGGATCTTCTTGAAGGTGGCGTTGACGATGTCGTCTGCGGCTACATAGCCGTTGTCGCCATCCTTTATCTGGCCGAAGCCCTTGTCAGAGCCTCCGACCTCGATGATGACGTCCCCATCTATCTTGAAGTCACCGGTGGTCAGTCCGCCATATTCGACCTTGTGGCCGGCGGACTGAAGCTGGTTCACGAAGAAGCTTTCCCTCAAAGTACCGATCTGAGGAGTAACATCTGACAGGACGCTGATCATATTGGGGTTGTCCAGCAGGATCTTGTCAGGCTTCTGAAGGTCAGTGATGGTAGAGAGGTTCTGGAACAGACGCACGATCAATTTCGCCTCTTCCATATCCTTCATGTACTTCAGGAGGGTGCCTCTCTGGATACCGATAGACTTCGATAGCTTGGCAATATCCACCTCATAAGGGACCATCTGTGAGATGATCTTCACCAGAGCCTTCACCTTCCTGGTATTGCCCATTTCGAGCTTGCGCTGAGAGGTCAGCTCGAAATTGATGATATAGTCAATGACATTCTCCACCTGGATAGGATAGGAGTTTCTGCTCTCGAAGAAATAAGGATAATAGCCCTCCGAGAGGAACTTCTTGAAATGCTCCAGCGGCGAACACTTCTTCTTCACTACCGTGCAGAAAGAGTTCGC
>NZ_JBAEER010000055.1:0-10785 GCF_056207615.1 Candidatus Cryptobacteroides sp.
TAGTCTACGACCCTCTGGCGATACTCCTTGCTGAGGTCTACGAAATAGAAGGGGATGCCGATCTTTCGAGCCACGAGTTCAGCGACGAAGCGGTCCTCCTCCCACTCGCAGTCGCCGTGGAGGGTACCTGTCGTATCATGCCAGTTCTGCATGAAAAGTGCGAAGACGTCGTAACCAGCCTGCTTGAGCAGGAGTGCTGCGACGCTGGAATCCACGCCTCCGGACAGACCTATGCAAACTTTCATTGACTTTTGGATATTATGTTTAACTTTGTTAGGCATGATGCCATGCAAAGATAACACTAATTAACCGCCAATGACAAACAAAGATCTAAAAATCTCCTATGAGGAGTATGACTCCATCGAGGAACTTCAGCAGGGAGACAGGGAACTTGCAGAAATGGCAGTGGACGCCACGAAGTACTCTTATGCGCCATACTCGAAATTCAATGTGGGTGCAGCTCTTCTTCTCTCAGATGGACGTGTCTTCACGGGTGCCAATCAGGAGAACGCCGCATATCCTTCCGGACTTTGCGCAGAGAGGACGACCATGTTCTATGCGAATGCGCATGCTGATGGGGCTCACTTCTGCAAGCTGGCAATCGCTGCTTGTCAGGGCGGTGTGCTTCTGGATTCTCCAGCAACCCCATGCGGAGCCTGTCGCCAGGTGATGGCGGAATTCCAGACCAAGTCCGGACATCCGCTCGAGATCCTGCTCGTTGGCAAGAAGAAAGTGCTCAAATTCGAAAGGGTTGAGAGCATTCTTCCATTTATTTTTGACAGTCTCTAAAATTTACATAAATTTGCATCGGGGTAAGTCTTACACGACCAGCTCCCTCTGAATTCCCCCAGGGTCGGAAGGCAGCAAGGGTAGGAGGTCGTAGCGGTGCGATGTAATCAGCTTACCCTTTTTTCTTTGCGGAAATAGCTCAGTTGGTAGAGCGTTGGCTTCCCAAGCCGAAGGTCGCGGGTTCGAAACCCGTTTTCCGCTCCATGACCGGTGGCATGTCCCTGACAGCCTGCCGGTCTTTAATTTTGGATAATCAACAAGTTACCATGAAACGAATATTTACAGTAGTATTTGCCGCAGCGGCCATGCTCCTCGCAGCATCCTGCTCTGGCATCAAGTATGAGACCGTCGCAGGCGACCCTCTCAACACCAAGATCTACACCCTCGACAATGGACTCGAGGTATATATGACGGTGAACAAGGAGACTCCCCGCATCCAGACCTACATCGCAGTGAAGGTCGGTGCGAAGAACGATCCACTCGAGACCACCGGTCTCGCTCACTATTTCGAACATCTCATGTTCAAGGGAACCGAGCAGTTCGGTACATCTGACTATGCTGCGGAGAAACCGCTTCTCGACGAGATTGAGGCTCTCTTCGAGACATATCGCCAGACGACTGATCCCGCTCAGCGCGAAGCGATCTACCACAAGATAGATTCTGTCAGCTACCTGGCTTCGCAGATCGCCATCCCTAACGAGTATGACAAGCTCATGGCCCTCATCGGTGCTGACGGTACCAACGCATGGACCTCTCACGACGAGACCGTGTATACCGAGGACATCCCTTCAAACCAGATCGAGAATTGGGCTCGTATCCAGTCTGACCGCTTCATGCACCCAGTGCTCCGCGGTTTCCATACCGAGCTTGAGACTATCTACGAGGAGAAGAACATGTCCCTCACCCAGGACAGCCGCAAGGTTTGGCAGGCGCTCGACAATGCTCTCTATCCTCACCATCCTTATGGAATCCATGACGTCCTCGGTTTCCAGGATCACCTCAAGAATCCATCCATCACCAATGTAAAGAAGTACCACGACACATACTATGTTCCTAACAACATCCGTATCTGTCTCTCCGGCGACTTCGATCCTGACCAGATGGTGAAGACCATCGAGAAGTACTTCGGCGAGTGGGAGCCAAATCCTTCAATCCCTGCTCTCCAGTACGAGAAGGAGACTCCTATCACAGCTCCGATCGTTCGCGACATCTATGGTCTCGAATCTGAGAACGTCGCACTCGGATGGCGTCTCCCTGCAGCTACCGACCTCAGGAACACCGCCGTCGCTGAGATTGCCGGTTCAATCCTTTCCAATGGTCAGGCAGGTCTGATGGACCTTGACCTCAACCAGCAGCAGAAGGTGCTCTCTGCGTATGCTGGAACCCAGATCCAGCCAGATTGCTCAAGCTTCATCGCCATGGGTAACCCTAAGGCTGGCCAGTCTCTCGAGGAACTCAGCTCACTCCTTCTCTCCGAGGTCGCAAAGCTTCGCTCAGGCGATTTCAGCGAGTCTCTCATCGAGGCTACCATCAACAACATCAAGCTTTCCAAGATGAGAGAGCTCGAGGATAACGGTTCGCGTGCACAGCTCTATATCGACGCCTTCATCAACGGAATCAGCTGGGCGGACGCTTGCAAGGATATCGAGCGCTACTCTGCAGTGACCAAGGATGACGTGATCGCATGGGCGAACGAGTTCCTCCGCGATGACAATTATGTAGTAATCTACAAGAGGATGGGTGAGGATAAGGACATCCAGAAGATATCTGCACCTGCCATCACTCCTATCGCGACCAACCGTGACAAGCAGAGTGCGTTCCTCGTGGAGATGGCAAATACTCAGGTTAAGCCTATCGAGCCTGTGTTCGTAGACTTCAGCAAGGATATGAGCCAGTTCGATCTCGCGGAGGGCGTACATGTGCTCTATAAGAAGAATGAACTCAACGATATCGCAAGCGTATCGTTCGTGTTCAATACAGGCTCGGAGAATGACCCTGCCCTTGATTTCGCTGCGAACTATATCGACTACCTCGGCACCGAGGATATGAGCGCGGAGCAGATTGCGACCAAGATGTATGAGCTTGCATGCAGCTACACTGTAAGGGTCGGCAGCGGTGAGACTTCCATCAGCGTAAGCGGTCTCAACGAGAACCTTCCGGAGGCGATCAAGGTGGTTGAGGGTCTTCTCTTCAATGCGAAGGCAGACGAGAACATACTCGCAGCCCTCAAGGCGGATCTCCTCAAGTCAAGAGCAGACAGGAAGCTCAACCAGAGGTCATGCTACTCAGCTCTCACCAACTATGTGGTATATGGTGGCGAGTTCATCGACAAGATCACTCTCAGCAACCCTCAGGTGGCAGCTCTCAAGTCAGAGGAACTCCTTTCTAAGTTCTCTGAGCTCTATACCAAGGCTCATGAGATTCTCTACTACGGTCCAGCATCAGAGTCTGCAGCAAAGGATCTCCTTTCTGCAAGCCATAAGGTGAATGCTGGCCTTGCTCCTCTCCAGAAGTCATATCCTACCCTTAAGCAGAACAACGGCAGCTCAGTAGTGATGGCTCAGTATGATGCAAAGCAGATCTACTATATCCAGTATTCCAACAGGGGAGAGAAGTTCATGGCTCCTGAGGCTGCGGCTGTAAACCTCTACAACGAGTATTTCGGTGGCGGCATGAACACCGTCGTGTTCCAGGAAATGCGCGAGGCTCGTGGTCTTGCATATTCTGCATGGGCACGTCTGTATCAGCCAAGCAATCTCAAGAGCGACTACTATTATATGGCATTCATCGCTACCCAGAACGACAAGATGCGCATTGCCATCGAGGCTTTCGACGACATCATCAATCAGATGCCTGAGTCAGAGTCTTCGTTCTCAATCGCAAAGGAAGCCATCATATCGCGCATGCGTACCGACAGGACCGTGGGATCTGCAGTCCTCAGCGCATATCGCAGCTGCCGCGAGCTCGGTCTTGACGAACCTCTCGACAGGCAGGTGTTCGAGACTCTCCAGGGCATGACCCTCCAGGATGTGGTCGCCACACAGCAGAAGTGGGTCAAGGGACGTGACTACACCTACGCGATCCTCGGTGACATCAAGGATCTCGACGTTGCATACCTCAAGACCCTCGGTGACGTAAAGATCGTCAGCATGGAGGATATCTTCGGATATTAGGAACGAGCAGCCGAAAGACCGGCAAGATATCCGGTCGAAAAGGCAATGTGAAGATTATAACCGCCGGTATCGGCATCAAGGTCAAGGACTTCGCCCGCAAGGTGGAGTCCTTTTCTTTTCTTGGACTCGAGTGTCTTCTGATTCACTTCATCAAGGCTGACGCCACCGGCAGTGACCACGCAGCGTTCATAGCCGACGTTGCCGACAATGTCTATCTTCCAGTTCTTGAGCGCCTTGGCGAGTCTCTTATGGTCGATTTCGGGGTTGGCGGCCATGAACATGGGAATTACTTCCATAGGAAGAACCTTACCCAGAAGCACGCCGAAGCGGGTCTTGTATGGCTTGCCGTCGCTACGCTTGTCCTTGCACACCTCATCCCAGAGCTTCTGTATCCTCTTGTCGAGCTCGTCGTCTTCGACCGCTGGCTTGAGGTCGATCACAACCTGGACTCTGGAGCCGTTGAGCAGGGCTTTGACGCACTTCCTGCTGACCTTGAATCCTATAGGACCTTCGATTCCGCCATTGGTGAAGTCGAGGTCTCCGAACTCTTCCTGAGAGAGGTTGCCGTCGATGATTGTGCTCAATGCTACATTCTTGAGCGAGATCCACTCAGAGAATCTGTAGTCCTTAGGGGTGATGGCAGTGAGGCTAGGGAAACGGGGAGTGAGCTTATGGCCGAAAGCTTCCGCCCATGCGTATCCGTCGCCGGTCGAGCCCGTCTTTGGATAGGAGAGGCCTCCCGTCGTCATGATGAGCTTGCGGCAATGCCATGATGAACCATCTCCGCAGTTAACGATGAAACCTTCCTTCTGGATATCGTCAATGACATTGGTTACCGGGCAGTCGCAGACAATCTTTGCTCCGGCATGGCTGGCCGCATATACGAGGGTGTCCACGACGTCTGATGCGAGGTGTGAGCTCGGGAAAGCGCGGTCACCTCTTTCCACCACGCTGGCCATGCCGTTCTCTTCGAAGAAGGCGATGAGCTTTTCGGGAGTGAGGTTCTGGAATGAAGGACGCAGGAAGTTTGCCTTAGGGTGCACATGCTCCTGGAAGTCGTTCCACTCCTTGACATTGGTGAAGTTGCATCTGCCCTTTCCGGTGATCATGATCTTCCTTCCGGGACGAGGCATCTTCTCAAGGACGACCACGTCTTCTCCGCAGCTTGCAGCTCCATATGCTGCCATGAGGCCAGCTGCACCGGCACCTATTACAATAATTCCTGCTTCTTTCATATCACGGCAAATATCTAAAAAAAATAACATATATTTGCACCGCGCTCCTAAAAACGCATCAGCCACTTTAGCTTAGTCGGTAGAGCATCGCATTCGTAACGCGAAGGTCGTGGGTTCGATTCCCATAGGTGGCTCTCAAATGACATTCTTAAGATACATCACGCCGCTTTTCGCGGCTTTATTTTTTTACGCATGTTCGGCTTCGGTGGACGAGCTCGACTCTGGCTCTGCCCGTTATTTTTCCGTCGAGCAGAACGAGGATGGCGTGGTGGTCAAGGTCGTTTCTCCATTTGACCCAAGCGTTGACTCACTCGTCGTGCTCTCTCCTATGGAAAGTGTCGTCTGTATGTCGACCACCCTTGTAGCCGGTTTTGCCGAACTCGGGTGCGTGGATGTGGTGAAGGGCGTGTCCGGGAAGAACTATGTGTCGAATCCTCTGGTCTATGGGAACCCGGATGTCGCGGAGATTGGCTATGAGTCGGCAATGGACTACGAGACCATACTCTCCTTGTCTCCCGATTTGGTGCTAGCGTACGCTGTGTCCTCAGTTGAACCTGCGTATGTGCAGAAATTGCGCTCACTTGGCGTGAGGGTGCTGATGGTTTATGACAATTTCGAGTCGCATCCTCTCGCGCGTGCGGAGTATATTGGATTGTGCGCAGCCCTGGTCGGCAAGAGTGAGATGGCAGATTCCCTCTTCTCAGCTGTGTCTTCGTCGTATAATGCTATAAAGGCGAGTGCAGATGGCATCGGTGTTCAGGTGATGGTCAATGCCCCGTATGGCGATGCATGGTATGTGCCGGCAAAGGGCAGCTATATGTACAGACTTATCAGCGACGCAGGAGGGGTGCTTCTTGGGGCGAAGGACGGAATTGAATCCTCCATGATATCTCTGGAGACTGCCTACTCTTTCTCGAGAGAGGCAGACGTCTGGCTGAATCCCGGATATGCAGGCAGCAAGGTGGATCTGATGTCCATGCATCCATCCTTTGAAGAGTTTTGTCGTGATGGCCTGAGGATATACAACAACACCCTCAGGATGAATCCCGAGGGTGGTAATGATTTCTATGAGAGTGGCGCCATGCGGCCAGACCTTGTCCTGAAGGATCTCGTGGCGGTCTTTTCCGGGGAAGGGTCCGCCCTAGAATACTATATTGAAGTCAAATAGACTTTCCCCATCCATCTCAGCGCTGAACCTTATGCCTTGCTGGGTCCTCTCGGTGAGAGTTTCCCTTTGCTGGAGTTCGATCGCGATGTAGTCTCCTATTCTCAACGATACTATCTTCGAGGCAGCAGAAATTGCCTTGCAGATATCTGCAGCCGCGTTTTCTCCTAATGTGGTGCAATACTTCGTTTCTCCGTCCAGGCTTATGGAGAAGTTAGTCTCAGCTTTAGATATGTCTGACTTGTCCTTCAGAGGAGTCGGCAGTACGGAGCTGTGGTCGTAGCATGAGCCGGTGGAGATTTCATCACCGACATAGAGCAATACACCGAAGCCGAAGCTGTCGTAATAGCGCTCCGCGAACTTCTCACCGACACATTTTCCAGCCTTGCAGATTCTTGCGAACAGTACGGGTGCATAGCTGTAACCTGTAACCTCGTCGGGAACGAAGAGATCCTTGTTCTCCCTTTCCCAGGTGGTGTCAGGCCTGCAGTAGACTGCGCCGGATGCTGTCCTTACGATTATGTTCATGTCCTATCCTAGAAAAGACTTCCTGATCTTCCATTGCCACCCCACTTTCCGCGGAGCTGTGCAGCGGCGTCGCTCATCTGCTGCTCGCTGAGAGGTCTGGTCCTCGCCGCCTTCTTTTCCGCGTCATACTTTTCCTTGAGGAGCGCGAACTGTCTCTTCGTGTCAAGAGTGAAGTCTCCGTTCGATATCCATGCGAAGTATGAAGGCTCGGTCATGTAGACTTCGCGGCATGTCTTGCCCTTATGCTTTCCGAAGCTGATGCAAGGCTCCTTCTCTGCATTGAGCACTATCCTGCCGGCGTAGTCGACGACTTTCTGGTTCTCGGTGTAGTTCGCGAGCCAGTCCACGTCGTTCTTTATCACTTCCTCAGGGTATTTGTCAAGCTGGCCCTTGAGGACGGCATAGGTCGCGAGGGTGTCTGCTTCAGCCGCATGTGCGTTCTCGAAGTCTCCACCCACATAGAAGTTGTACGCTGCCTTGAGGTTTCTTGGCTCATTCTTGTGGTATATGACCTGTACGTCCACCATCTTCTTCTGGTGGAGGTCGATGCCGACGCCGAGTCCAGGTACGGCTGCCCTTGCCCTCTCAATCTCCTCTGCGAGGAGGGGAAGGTCAAACTTGGCAGAGTTGTATCCTGCAAGGTCGCTGTCCGAGAGCCACTCGCACACTTCAGGGAGTATCTCGAAGAAGCGTGGCTTGTCGGCGAGTTCCTCGTCGCTGATTCCGTGCACGGCCTGAGCGGAAGGATTCATCGGCTTCTGACAGTTGTTGACATAGTCCCAAGGACGGACACGCCATGTCTTGATGCGCTGTTCGCCGCCTGGGAGTATCTTTACGAAGCTGAGCTCCGCGATGCAATCGGACGCAATGTTAAGACCGGTGCTCTCTATGTCAAAGAAGAGCAGCGGTCTCTTGAGGTTGAGTTCCATGGCCTGAGACTAAGAGAACATGATAGGCATGATGATGCCGCAGAGCTTCTCGCTCTCAGCCTCGTCCTCTGCAGGGACGATGAGGGCAGCGCGCTTGCTGTCTGCGAACTTCATCACGATCTCGTTGCATGACATGTTGCTGAGGATCTCAGCGAGGAAGGTCGACTTGAAGCCGATGGTGAGTTCCTCTCCGTCATACTGGCAAGCCACCTTCTCGTATGCTGCGATTGAGAATCCGAGATCCTGTGCAGATATCTCGAGAGAATTCTCCCTGAGGTCGAACTTGATCTGGTTCGATGCCTTGTTCGAGCAGACTGCGATACGACGTACGGTATTGAGGAAGAGCGCACGGTCGATCTTGAGGGTGTTCGCGTTGTTCTGAGGGATAACGTCACGGTACTTAGGGTAGCGGCCGACGATCTGACGGCAGATCACGAGTGTCTTGTCGAAGCTGAATGAAGCGTTCTTCGCGTCGAATGCCACGGTTACGTCCTCGACATCCTTGCCGATGATAGCCCTGAGGATGGCTGCGGTCTTCTTGTGGAGGATGAACGATGCCTTCTGCTCAGACTTCACGTCCTTGGTGGTGTAGCAGATGAGCTTGTGGGCATCTGAAGCCACGAGGGTGGTGGAGTCTGTGTCGATGTCGAAGAAGATACCGTTCATGGTAGGACGGATCTCGTCGTCTGCAGTTGCATATATGGTGCTTGAGATACCCTCGACAAGGGCTGCTGCAGGGAACTGTACGCTTACAGCTGTCTCGTCGGTACCTGTGATGTCAGGATAATCCTCTGCTGGGAAATATGGGAGAGTTGACTGACCGCTTGCCCAGATGCACTCGAATGAGCTGTCGCTGACGGTATTGATGGTGAGCGGCTGGTCAGGAAGCTCCTTGAGGAGTTCGATCAGATGCTTTGCAGGCACGGCAATCCTACCCTCTGATGCCGCGTTCTCGACATCGATGGTGGTCTTAAGGGTGAGCTCGGTGTCTGAGGCTGTGATCTCGAGCTTGCCGTCTGCAAGCGCGAAAAGGAAGTTCTCGAGAATCGGGTTCGACGACTTTGCCGGGATGGCCTTCGAAACGGCCAGGGTGCCCTTGAGCAATTCGGAACTAGAAATAACCAGTTTCATAAGTATGGGATTTATTGATCAATAATCGGTGGTATGTATAGGTCACAAATATATGAAATTCGCGTGAATGTTATGGCATATATTTTGAAAAAATGAGTGCAGTCAAACAAAAAAAGAACGTAAAATTATCTAACTATGAAAAAGACCCTTATAGCAATGTTCGCATGCTCGGCTCTTATCGCCGGGCTGACTTCTTTCGGCGTAGCTAAGGCGGCTTACGCCAACGATCTTTCTTCAGATATGGAGGCGCCTGTGGGCAATAGTTACAGGACTGTCAATCTCAATCTGGAAGATTATCCGGACTTCACATATGCAGCAGAGTCGGCAGTTGACGCTGTCGTATATGTCAAAGTGACCGTAACTGACAAGGTGGCATCTTCCCCAAGTTCCATCTTCGACTTTTTCTTCGGATACGAAGGCACTCCGCAGGAGCGTGAGCGTACCGGCAGCGGTTCTGGTGTCATCATCCGTGAGGACGGCTACATCGTGACCAACAACCACGTTATCGACAAGGCCAGCAAGATCGAGGTGACCCTCAACAACAACGAGACTTACGAGGCAACCCTCGTCGGCACTGACCCTGCAACCGACGTCGCTCTCATCAAGATCGACGCCAACAATCTTCCTGTGGTTCCTTTCGGAGACTCTGACGCACTCCGTCTCGGAGAGTGGGTCATCGCGATCGGAAGCCCTTATGACCTCCGCTCTACCATCACTGCAGGTATCGTCAGTGCAAAGGGCCGTTCGATGCCTAACTATACTGGTGAGTTCAAGATTGAATCCTTCATCCAGACCGATGCTGCGGTTAACCCTGGAAACAGTGGTGGAGCCCTCGTGAACAAGGCTGGTCAGCTCGTTGGTATCAATACTGCAATTATCTCACAGACAGGATCTTATGCGGGATATTCATTCGCTGTTCCTGTCAATATCGTGAAGAGAATCGTGGACGACCTCATCGACTTCGGCTCAGTCAAGAGAGCGATGCTCGGAATCACCATGCAAAATGTTGATAAAAAAATAGTTGACGAATTGAAACTTTCGTCTGCGAACGGAGTATATGTTTATGAGGTTTCAGCAGGCGGCGCAGCCGACAAGGCCGGCATCAAGAAGGGAGACGTACTCGTTGCGATCAATGACGTCAAGGTAGTTGACGGTGCATCGGTTCAGGCTCTCGTAAGTACCTACCATCCTGGAGATAAGGCGAAAGTCACCATCATCAGGGACGGCAAGACCAAAGACGTTGAGGTTACCTTCCTCGCACAGTCTTCGGAGAATGGCGCAATTGACGACGAGGGAGCAGTCGCTTTCTACGGAGCGAAGATCCGTGAGGCAGACAAGGAGACCCTTGCAAAGTTCGGAATCAAGCACGGAGTGGAGATCGTATCAGTGGCTCCAGGCAAGATCAAGGACGCCGGCGTAAGTGATGGTTTTATCATCATGTTCGTCAACAACAAGCCTGTAAGCAAGCCTCAGGACGTGACGGATATCGTCAAGAAGTCCGAGAGGGCTGTCTATGTCGAGGGTATCACACCTGCGGGCAAGGCTTCCTATTTCGGCTTCGCCAAATAGAAGGTAAAACGAACTAGATAAATGAGACAGCTTAAGATCACTAAGTCGATCACCAACCGTGAGAGTGCGTCGCTTGACAAATATCTCCAGGAGATCGGCAGGGAAGAACTAATCACCGTAGAGGAAGAGGTCGAACTCGCCCAGCGTATCAGAAAGGGCGACCAGGTGGCTCTCGAGAAACTCACAAGGGCGAACCTCAGGTTCGTGGTGTCTGTGGCAAAACAGTACCAGAATCAGGGACTCAGCCTTCCGGACCTTATCAACGA
>NZ_JBAEER010000056.1:0-5225 GCF_056207615.1 Candidatus Cryptobacteroides sp.
AATACTGTGAGGTCACGATTGGCATGTGCAGCATCTGGAATGGCATCTGGAGGGTCTGGAAGGCTGCTGTGCCACCACCTCTGCGGCATACTGTGATACCAGCGGCTGGCTTGCCCTGCATCACTGCGCTTGCAGAATATCCCATCCTATGGAGAAGCGAAAGTACGGTTCCGTTCGGAGTTCCGTAATAGACTGGTGAACCTACGATGAGTCCGTCAGATTCCGCCATCTTCGCGATCATCTGGTTGCAGATGTCATCGTCGAACACGCATTTCCCGAGCCTCTTCATGCCACACTGGCCGCACGCGATGCAACCACGCACAGGTTTCGTACCTATCTGCACGATCTCACTCGCGATGCCGTTCTTCTCGAGCTGCGCTGCAATCTCGGAGAGCATGGTGAATGTATTTCCCTTCGGACGGGGACTGCCGTTGATGAGAAGCACCTTGAGCTTGCGTGCGTCTGCGGGGGCACTCTTCGCCTCTGCGGATGTTTCCGCTGCGATTGCGTCTACTCCTACTGCTCCGGTCGCCACTACTGCGGCTGCTGCGCCCATAGTCTTGATGGCGTCCCTGCGTGTGATCTCCTTATTCTTTTCCATAGTTTATGTTGGTCAATCTTCTAAAAATTTCTTATTTAGCCTATTATTCTGCTATTTTTTGCCAGACTGCTTCATGTGAGTCCATTATTCTGCTAATATAAGAATTAATCCGTATATTCGTGTCTGAAACCAACCACATCTAACCACAGTGAAGCAGCGTGTACTCGTAATCGGAGGCGGCATCTCCGGCCTGACCTCGGCAATCTATGCACAGAAGAGCGGATTCGATACGCTCATACTCGAAAGCACAGTCAACCTCGGAGGAGAATGTACCGGATGGGACCGTCAAGGCTTCCATATCGACAACAGCATACACTGGATGCTCGGAACTGACCCTTATCAGGACCTCTACAAGGTGTGGTGCCAGGTCGGTGCGCTCGGACCGGACATCAAGACGACTCCGCTGGACCCGTTCTTCGCAACGGACACTCCATCCGGTCGCAAGTTCCACATGTACCTCAATCCGGAGAAGCTGCGCGCCGAGATGCTCTCCTTCGGTCCGGAGGACAAGGAGGCAATCGACGAGTTCATATCCGCGCTCGAGGCGTACGGAATCATGCTCCAGAACGCAGAGGTCCCGATGGAGATCTCGAGTCTGAGATACAAGCTGCGCTTCGTGTGGTCCATGAGAAAGGTCATCCCTATCCATCGCAAGTTCGCGACAATCACCATAGAGGAATATTCGCGCCGCTTCAAGAGCGAAGACCTGCGCTTCGTGATGAACTGTTATTTCCCGAAGGGCTATTATGCAGAGGCTTTGCTGTACATACTCGGGTATGCCGTTAAGGGTAACACGAACCTTCCGGAAGGCGGTTCGCTCGCTCTCGAGCAGAGGATGGAGCACAAGTATGCAGAACTCGGTGGAAAGGTGCGCACAGCTGCGCCGGTCGAGAAGATCATCGTCAAGGACGGCAAGGCCGTAGGAGTCCAGATCCGCGGCGGAGAGGTTCTCGAGGCCGATTATGTCATCTCCAGCGTATCACCGCAGCTGCTTCTCGACAAGATGCTCGACGGCAAGTTCCAGGACGGGTTCTTCCACTCGCGCCTGCGTGACCGCAGGAACTTCCCTATCTTCAGCAACACCGTCGTATATGTCGGCTGCGAGGGTGATCCAGGCGAGATCGATCCGACTGTGATCCTGAAGGTCAAGCCTTTCCGCATCGGACGCAGGTTCCATGACCATGTCCTTTTCCACCACTATGCCGACGAGCCGAAATTCGCGCCGAAAGGCCATTTCGTGTTCCAGTGCCTCATGATGCAGTACGAGGCCGATTTCGAGACATGGAAACGCTACCATGATGAGTCGACAGCCCGCTACAGGGAGGAGAAGCAGAAGATGGCCGAAGCCCTCGTCGAGGCGCTCGCGGAAAAGTTCCCGCAGCTCGCTGGCAAGATGAAGGTGCTCGAGGTCACTACTCCAATGAGTTTCCACAAGCGCTGCGGCAGCTACAAAGGATCATACATGAGTTTCATACGTACCCCATACGCAGGAACAGCAAGCCACAGTGGCCGCATCCCCGGCCTCAAGAACCTTTATGTCGGCGGACAATGGACCATCTGCGGCGGCATGCCATGCGCAGTCATGAGCGGCCGCTTCGCGACACAGCGTCTGTGCCACGACGCCAAGGTTCCTTTCGTCCAGGACTAGCCAGCACATTTTTCGCGTGGCAGCTAAGTTATTACTAACCAAACATTTAAGCCAAATCAGGTAGTCAATTATTGCCTACCCATTTTTGTGCATCAGTTTAATTATCAGGAAGTTAGCCGCCACGGCTTTGCTACGGCTTCCGCTTGTTGCGCAATATGCGACGGACTTCTTCGATGTCCAAATGAAGAAATCGAGCAATCTGCGTTTGATTCGCCGAAGTGTTTTTAACGAAAGCCTTGATGAGAATGCCATAGTCCTGTTCAGAGACATCATTGAAGGCTCGCTTATTTTTTCTCCATCCCAATTTCCCGGCTACACGTATCATCTCAACGTATGCGACATGATTGTCTGAGCCGTCATTTTCTGTCAGATCATATTCGCTTCCAGAGTTCGAATCCATTGCAATAAGCAATTTATCCAAGCCACCAAACATCTTGAGAATATACTCGTGCTTTAAGAATGAATATTCGTGAATTATGAAATCTGTGAGTTGCTCAGATTCTTGAGCAGACAAGTCAGAAAACATTTTCCATAATGTCTGATATTCAAGATGATGCCCAGACCTATGGAAAGCTTTAACTGTATCGACCGCTCTTCTCATCTTTCTGCTTGCACTAGAAAGACGTAGCTTGTCTGAGAAAGGATTCTTGTTTCCATCCGCATACGAAATGAATGTCCACCGATCATCCGCACCACTATCGACCAAACGCTTTACGACAGGATTGTTGCCAAGATAGTTGACGGCTGTCATCTTGTCTTTCAATCGCAGCTTCTGAGCAGACCCATATGGTTTGCTGAATAGTTGTCCATGGCGATTGCAGCTCTTGTTGTAGGATAGCGTGAATGCTGATGTGACTTGCCCGATGAAACTCGATTGATCCAAGAGCGTCTCGGCCTCCAAAAGCCAATGTATGTGGTTGAACATTATCGTCAATTGGACGACCTTCACTCTATACTTTGACGCTTGAATAGAAGCTATTGTGTAATATACCAATCTGTCAATTCTACTATAGAAAATAGTTCCACAGTCAACAGAACGTTGGTAGATGTGTTCGAGAGCATCTTTCCTGAAATGCCTTTTTTTCACGATGTTGCTGGTACGTGGTGGCGCAAGGCAAAATTAACACAGAGCGCTAAAGTAACGATGTACACAGTTGGAGATGGAGTTATTCTTTCATTTTTTTGCGGCATTTTAACAAATTCGGAGCGCAAAAAGGTATTTTTGCAGATATCAAGAAAAATTACGGGAACAATTTCGACGGAAAACTTCTAATATTTCATGACCGATGCGCGAAGACATATGAATATGGCGGCTATCAAAGGCAAGGATACTAAGCCGGAGATGGTGGTAAGACATGAACTGTGGAGGCGCGGATTCCGATACAGGATGAATGTAAGGCGTCTTCCCGGATCCCCTGACATCGTGCTAGCCAAATATCGCACGGCCATATTCGTGAATGGTTGCTTCTGGCATGGCCATGATGGTTGTTCGAAGTATACGGTTCCTAAGACAAACGTCTCGTTCTGGGAGGAAAAGGTCAGGAGGAATAAGTCTCGCGATGCTGTCTCCGTTGCCAGACTCGAAGGACTCGGATGGTCGGTCATCACGATATGGGAATGCGAGTTGGCAAAATCAAGCCTTGAAGAGACTATCACACGTGTTGAGGCTGAAATACGTGAGGGAGAAGTTCGTTGGCACAAGAGTCAGGCTCACCGAAAGGCAGACAGGGCTTTCGCAATCGCTGAAGATCGTGAAAGGCGGAATATTCGAGCCGCCTGGGAGGCCGAACTTCGTGAGGAATTTTCTGTTCCAGTACCTGCCAGCATCGCAAAACTGTCCAGAACTCTGTCAGTGGAAGGTGATTTCGACATTTAGCGGTTTTTGCCGTGGCAGATAACTTTTTGATAATTAGATATATATGATAGAAAGGGTAGTCAATTTTTGCCTACCCTTTTCTTGTTAACGTATTATGTATTAGATCGTTAGCTGCCACACAAAAAGTGCTGACAATATGACGGCAATCGCCTAGACTCTTAAGCAGATACAGCAAAAACGACAGCAAGGACAAAGGCAAAGACACAGAAGAGACCTTTTGCCGAAATAAATGAAGAAAAAGATCACTGCAGATCCGCAACAGGGTACGGCGACCGAGACCGCTGCAGCAAGAGTATAGAAAACGTTAAAACAGTATAAACAGCAGGCAGATTTTTCATATGGTGAGCATTTTTTGAAGGCCATGAAGCATTTTTGAAATGCTAAGGAAGATTTCTTGAAAGCTAATGAGGAATTCTTGGGAATAATCCCGGACAAATTTATTAAATTTGTATGTTGCGTAATTCGCATAAGACGGAATAGACAACAGAAAACCATAACCACATGAAAAAGTTTATCTTAAGCGTGACTATGTCACTCGCAGCAATTGCTGCATCTGCACAGGTTGCCAACGATTGGAAGCCAGCTGCAACAAATCAGGAAGGCCATCAGTATCCGATGGTAAACTCACAGCGCATGGTTCGTGCCCAGATCCTCGCACCTGAGGCTCTCAGCGTGAAGCTTGACATCGGCGGCGTGAAGTATGAGATGACCAAGGACGAGAACGGCGTATGGACCGGCGACTCTGCTCCTCAGGACGTAGGATTCCACTACTATCAGCTCAATATCGACGGCGCTTCAGTTCCAGATCCAGGTAGCCTCATGTACTACGGAGCAAGCCGTTGGGGCAGCGGTATCGACATCCCTGCACCAGATCAGGACTTCTATCAGGTGAAGAACGTACCTCAGGGTAAGGTAAGTGAGGTTTACTACTGGTCAACCGTCACCGGTTCAATGCGTCACTGCTACATCTACACTCCAGCAGGCTACGACCAGAGCAAGAAGAAATATCCTGTCCTCTACCTCCAGCACGGTATGGGTGAGAGTGAGTACGGCTGGCCTGGCCAGGGCCACACCGGCATCATCATGGATAACCTCATCGC
>NZ_JBAEER010000057.1:0-31353 GCF_056207615.1 Candidatus Cryptobacteroides sp.
CTTCGGAGGTGTAGTAGATCTTCACGCCCTCAGGTACCCTGTACTCGACGCTCTTGATGGACTGTCGGAGTATCTCGTTACATTCCGTGTCACAGATATCGACCTTGTAGTTGCCCTTCTCGACATCCCCTAGGTCGAGGATATCATCGATGAGCATCATCAGCATCTTTGAATTGATCTGTATGTAGTCAGCGTACTGGAGCTTTTCTTCCTCGCTGTTGACACCTTCAGGAAGGCTCAGCAACTGCGAGAAACCGATGATCGCGTTCAGCGGGGTACGGATTTCATGGCTCACGTTCTGGACGAACTGGGTCTTGATCTTGTCGTTCTGCTCCGCGCTCTTGCGAGCCTGGATTATCTCGGTCTCGTCGTGCATGAAGATATGCACATAACGATTCCCTTCGAACACGGCAAAGACTTTGCTGAACATCTCCAGTTCTGAATTCTTAAGGGCGAATCGGGTACTTTTCTCCCCTGCCGCCATAGCTTCATTGAGGTGTTCAATAAACTCGGTACCGGAGCCAGGGAAGGTCTCCAACAAGGTTTTCTCGCCCAATACCTGACCGGTCGACTCATACCAAGCACGTGTCTGCTTGTTTGCACTGACGTTGCGGATATCCTTGATCTTACCTTGCTCATCAAGGATGAGCTTGGCCTTTACAAAACTTATGGGGACCTCTTCGATAAGATTTCGGTAACGCACCGATGCATCGAATTCCCTTTGCCTGAGTTTCATCGACTTCTTCGTTTGGACATACAATGTCAGCATGAAGACGACGAGCAGCAGAAGTATGAACACGACGCAAAGACTGATGGTAAAATACATCCCATCAGTCTCAGGCGTCAAGGCCAGAAAGGCCCAGGCGCTCAATGTCGTGTTCTTCAATATCATATTGACGTTTTATTTCTTGAGGAAGCTTCCGAGTATGCCGGCAGCTGCGCCGAGAAGTCCCTTGCCTGCACCGCCCTTGAGGGTGATGAGGATATCGTTGATGTCTACGTCACCGTCGCCATCCTGATCCTTGATCAGACCGGAAAGCTTGGTCATCGAGGTAGGCACGAGACCTGCCAATGCACCTGAAATGGTCTTGTCGAGGTTGAGCTTGCCAAGCACGTTCTGAGCGAACATGTTCGATGCAAGAGCTGTCACAGCGCTGTTGGCTGGATTCACCTTTCCTGAGAAGAGGTCTTTGAGCTGATCGAGACCTCCGGCCTTGGTAGCAGTCTGAGTAAGGCTGCCGAGAATAGACTCAGAAAGTCCTCCGAGAACCTGATTCTGGATATTTGCCGGAATCTGAACCTTTCCAGAGGCCGATTTTACGGCCATAGCGATGATGTCGTTGATTGTGTTTGCCATGGGAAAATATCGTTAACTGTCTTTCAATAAAATAAATGGTGCAATAAAGTTAAATCTTTTTTCCTAATTTTACATTGAAAAAAAACTTTTACCATGAAGAAATATACCCATGCCTGGCTGGCCATGATGGCCATGAAGAGATTGCAATATGCGACGATGCCCACAGATCAGCTAGCCGACGACGCGGCTTCGCTCGTGAAATGGTTCAAGGATTATCGCGATTTCGTCGTCGAAGGAGCTTGGTATCCGGACGAGGTCTTCAAGGACATGGCAACCAGCCACGTCATCAAGTATACGCCTGCCACAGAGAACGGCTCCAGGGACTTCAAGAAGCTTCCTGCGACTATGGTGTTCCCTACCCTCGTGAAGAAGTCCCCTCTCATGGGCAAGGAATTCAAGATCGAGAGCGGGAATCTTGCAGACAGGTGCGAGGCAGTCTGCCATGACATAG
This sequence comes from Candidatus Cryptobacteroides sp., assembly GCF_056207615.1. Classification (NCBI taxonomy): domain Bacteria; kingdom Pseudomonadati; phylum Bacteroidota; class Bacteroidia; order Bacteroidales; genus Candidatus Cryptobacteroides; species Candidatus Cryptobacteroides sp. The sequence continues at coordinate 1,809 of NZ_JBAEER010000057.1, forward strand.
TCGATGACTTCAAGATGCTCAAGACCGAGGACAAGGGATGCCCGGTCAGCCCGTCATGCAACCATATTGCCATCAGATTCTTCATCCTCAGCCACTACATCGCAGACTGCCACATGCCGCTTCACTGCGATTCAAGGTCTTTCTCCGAAGGCAAGAACATCCACGGACACATAGAGAGCGAGTGGGACAAGGCTGTTAAGAAATCATACGTGATCGACCTCAAGGGCGAGAGATTCGGATATGACCCAGAAGGATACCCTCTCCTCACCGGAAAGGAAACAGAGCTGATCAAGGCAGTCGAGGAAGACCTCAAGTCGAGAGTGTATAACCATAGTTGGGGTACCAAGAACAGCAACTGCTGGGACTACATGAGCGCAATTTCGGAGTACTCATATCTGCTCTCGCACGAGATGCTCCCAGACAGCGTGGATCCTGAGACAATCGACGCCAAGGGATTCAAGGCTCTCGATTCATACGCAGATTTCGAAAAATATAGCGCCGCAATCATGTGCGACGCTGTAGATTCCATTGCCAGAGTCTGGCTTCACGTATGGGCTCGTTACCGTAAGTGGGCAAAGCCAGGCAAGAGCGAAGAATAGACAGTAAAAGGAGAACAATCAGTATCATCCCACATAAGACGGCGCTACAGGTATGACTTTCTCCGGAACCTGTGGGATGATCATTCCCTCCTTCACGGACGCGCTGTCAGCGAAGAACACCGAACGAACCTGCTCGAAGAGCTCGGACATGACGATAGGCTTCTTCACGTAGCCGATCGCACCCATGTCACGCGCCTGTATAAGGTTCTCGCGTGCGGTGAATGCGCTCGCGATAAGAACAGGGACATCGGCGGTGACCGGATTGGATTTTATGGCAGAAAGTATATCATAGCCACTGATATCGGGCATAAGAAGATCGAGGATCACGAGATCCGGCTTATTGGCTTTGAGCCATTCCAAGGTCGACTGGCCGTTGGAAAGTGTTACTACCTTAGCGTTGCACGCAGTAAGCATCTTCTCCACAAGCACAGTATTGAACTTGACGTCATCGACGGCAAGGATGAGCTTCCCACGGAGATCAGGGAAGGCTGACTTGTTGGTGTTTTGTGCGTTTGTATTCATGGGTATAATGTTTCAGTTGCGAAGGTAAACCATATCTTAATGTTCGCAAATTTTGACATTTCCAGTTTTCCCAATGATATTCCGCTTTAAGCAAAAATGGCCTCCACAGCACGTGGAAGCCATTATTGTTTTCACAATTCCTTACAAAAATCAAAAAACTTCTGCCAAATTCTCCTTAAGCGCACCAACTATGGTGTGAGGACGGTATGGCTCCTCGAGATAGGCTGCATCAGCATCGCTGAGTTCGAAGTCCACTGCCCTCACGGCCTCGTCGAAATGGTGCATTTTCGATGCTCCGACGATAGGTGCGGCAACTCCCCTCTTGATATGCCAGCTGAGGGCGATTTCCGACATCGAGACTCCGTACCTCTTGGCGAGTTCGTCCACCCTCGCGATGATCTCGAGATCATTCTCCATCGCATGGTCGTACTTGCCGCGTATGGTCATGTCTGTCTTGCTGCGCATGGTACCGCTCTCCCATCCGGTATGGCTGAGATGTCCTCCGGCAAGCGGAGAATATGGGATGCGGCTGACACCGTACTGCTCACAGATCGGTATGAGCTCATGCTCATCCTCGCGATAGAGAAGGTTATAGTGGTCCTGCATGGTCTCGAACTTGGTCCAACCGTTCTTCTCCGCGCACACCTGCATATTATGGAACTGGTATCCGTACATCGCAGAAGCACCGATTGCACGTACCTTTCCAGCCTTCACGAGAGAGTCGAGAGTCTCCATCGTCTCCTCGATAGGAGTATCGAAATCGTAGCGATGGATCTGGTAGAGGTCGATGTAGTCCGTGTCGAGCCTCCTCAACGAACCCTCCACCTCGCGTAGAATCGCCTTGCGCGAAAGGAAGCCCTCATTGAAATAGACCTTGGTCGCAAGCACGACCTTGTCCCTCGGGATGCCGAGATTCTTGAGCGACTTGCCGACATATTCCTCGCTTGTTCCGTGCGCATAGGAATTCGCCGTGTCAAAGAAATTGACGCCGAGATCGAGCGCATGGCTGATCATTTCCTGGGACTTCTGCTGGTCCAAGGTCCATAGGAGGAAATCCTCGAAAGGCTGTCCGAATGACATGCATCCTACGCAGATGCGAGAGACTTCGATATCCGTATTGCCGAGCTTAGTATATTTCATAGTGTTTCCGGTCTTACTGAATTACTGTAACTGTCATGGTGATATCCTCTTCAGGACGGTCTGCGCCATCGGTAGCGACGTTCTGGATCGCATCCACGACCTCAAGTCCGCTCTCCACCTCACCGAACACGGTGTACTGTCCATCAAGGAATGGAGTGCCGCCGACGGTCGAATAGATGGTCTTCTGCTCAGGGCTGAGCTTGCCGAGACCTTTTTCCTTCACGATGGCCTGAGTCATGGCGGTGAGCTCGTCCTGAAGTGCTGAGAGGCCGGCGCGGTCACGATTGCGTCTCATATCCATGATCTGCTCACGTCTCTCGGCTGCGAGCGAATTGAACACTGTCTGCTGAGCCTGCATTTCCATCTGACGTGCAAGCTGTCCGAGCTGACCCTCCGAGTAGGTCTGGCCCCATACGATATAGAACTGCGAACCGCTGCTCTTGCGCTCAGGGTTTGCCTCGTCGCCGAGCCTTGCCGCAGCAAGAGCGCCCCTCTTGTGGAAGAGAGTCGGGTTGATTTCTGCAGGAAGAGTGTATCCAGGACCGCCTGAGCCCAAGCGTGCTCCCTTTGCGGCTCCCTTGCTGTCAGGATCGCCACCCTGGACCATAAAGTCCTTGATTACCCTATGGAAGAGAGTTCCGTCATAATATCCCTGCTTAGCGAGCTGGATGAAATTGTCCCTGTGGTATGGGGTCTCGTCGTAGAGCCTCACCACGATCTCACCTTTCGGTGTCTTGATGCTTACTTTTGCCATTTTATTCTTGTCTATTGTCTTTCTCTTTTCATCTACCTTCTCGAAATCGAAGGCTATCCTCTTATCGTCATCGAGCTTCAGTGCTGCCTCGAACTCATTTCCGGACTTCGACTTGAAACCTTTGAGCACCTGCGTGCGACCTGTGGTGATGAGTTTCTTCATCGTCGCTTCCGAAAGGAGCTTGCCTGCCACGGTCCTCCAGAGGGAATGTCCGCAGACCTTGCACTTGACGTTGTTGTCCCACACCCTCATCGGTCCTCCGCAACACGGACATTTGATCGCGTCCGGTTCAGCCTCGGCCATTGCTGCCGCCCTGAGAGAGACATCGTCGATTGAAAGAATCTCCGATGTGAGAGCCTGTACATAGCGGCGGATAGACTCGTCGAAAGCCGCAGGAGACACAGCCCCGTCAACGATCTTCGAAAGAGAGGTTTCCCACCTTCCTGTCATCTCGACATTGGCTATATATTTGTCTTTCACGGACTCATAGATCGCGAGGCCGATCGGGCTCGGCACAAGAGCCTTGCCCTGACGGGTGACATACCCACGCTTCAGGATGGTCTCTATCTCACCGGCCCTGGTCGCAGGAGTTCCGATTCCGACATCCTTGAGCGCACTCTTGAGGTCATCGTCATCGACCTCCTTTCCGGCATGCTCCATCGCTTCGAGAAGCGTAGCCTCAGTATGGAGCGGCTTAGGTTTGGTCTTGCCTTCCGTACATTCCACAGCGGTGACAGGAGTTACGTCGCCAACCACGAAAGGAGGCAGGTCCTGTTCCTCTTCCTCCCCTTCCTTCTTCTTGTCGGCCTTGTCGTTCAGCACGGCCTTCCATCCCGGGTTCACGACTATGTTGCCCCTCGCAGAGAAGACGATGTCATCAGCCACGAGCTCCGCACTGGTCGAGATCATGTCGCATTTCGGCGAAACCGACTCGAGAAGTCTTGCGAGCACGAGATCATAGACCTTCTGCTCCGTGTCAGACAGTCCCTGAGGGAGCACCTCGGTAGGGAGCAGCGCATGGTGGTCAGTAACCTTGGTGGCGTCCACGCTGCGCCGGTTCAATGTCTTTCCCTCGAGGCCGGACGCCACCGCACCGAAACGTGGGTGTGCGTTCTGCATGCGTATCAGTGACGGCAAGGTCGCGAAGACGTCGTCAGGAACGAACTTGGAACCGGTACGAGGATATGTGAGAACTTTCTTCTCGTAGAGTCTCTGCGCCGTATCAAGCGTATCCTGCGCAGACATATTATATCTCTTGTTCGCCTCTTTCTGGAGGGAAGTAAGGTCATGAAGGTAAGGAGGAGCAAGCGACTTGTCCTTCTTTTCCATCTTGGTGACAGTGAGCGCACCTATCTGCTCGACCTTCTCGACGGCTGCGTCAACCTTATCCTTCTCCAGGAAGCGATCCTTGGTCACAGCCTTGAACTCGATGCCGTCACGGGTTGCAGTGATCCTGATGTTCCAGAATGTCTGAGGTACGAAATCCCTATTCTCCAGATATCGCTTGCACACCATCGCAAGGGTCGGTGTCTGAACCCTTCCGAGGGAACGGACGCCCCTGCCGGCGACTATGGACAGGGCTCGGGTGGCATTGATGCCGACGAGCCAGTCCGCCTCGCTGCGAGCCTTTCCTGCAGCGTAGAGCGTATCGAACTCGGAATTCTCATGGAGATTCTCCAGTCCCTCGCGTATCGCCTTGTCCGTCAGGGAGGAAATCCAAAGTCTCTTCACTGGTTTCGTGCATCCGACATAGGAATAGATGTACCTCTGTATGAGCTCACCCTCACGGCCGGCATCACCCGCATTTATGATGTACTCGCATTCGTCGAAAAGCTTGCGTATCACCTCCAGCTGGTGAACATAGCCGTCATCGGCCTTCTTCTTGCCGTCTGCACCGGTAGTCTGGCCGGGCTGAAGCAGGAAGCTCGGCGGCATGACGGGTAAGTTCTCCGCGCGCCACGGCACGTCCGATTCAGGCGCCGTAATCTGCACAAGGTGGCCGAAAGCCCACGTCACGCAGTATCCGTTTCCGGAAATGAATCCATCCTCCCTCCTGTTCGCACCCACGATGTGGGCAAGTTCCCTCGCCACTGACGGTTTCTCTGCAATGATGACGACCATCTACCCTATGTGATTAAGAGACCTCCTGTACTCCGACGGAGTGAGGCCTGTATAAGACTTGAATGCGTTGTAGAATGTACGGCTGTTGCTGAAGCCGCAAAGCGAAGATATCTCGTCGAATTTCCTGTCGGGATTGTCCTTGAGCATGCTCACGGCTTCCGCAATCCTGTATGAATTGACAAAGGCCCTGAAATTGGGTGCGAGCCTGCCTACAGCCGACGAAACGTATGTACGGTTCACTCCGAGCGCCTCCGTGAGAAGTTCAAGCGAAAAGTCTGGATTCAGGTATGGCTTGTCGCTCTGCATGTACGCGACGATCTTCTTTCCAAGTTCGTCGTCCTCGTCGACGTTCTTCACATGGGCCTTGTTCTCTACGATCTGCTGACTCTTCAGCACGAGCTGACGGTTCGCCTTTCCGAGCTTTGCCAGCACATAGGACACCGCAGCCAGCGCGATCAGCACCAATGCGAAGATTATTATGAAAAGCGTCATGATCACACGTTGATTGTGCCTCTCAGCCTCCTTCCGGGCAATTTCCTGCTCACGAAGTTCCGTCATGACGTGGATCTCCGGAACAATGCGCTCGGACCAGCGCTTCATATCCTCCGGCGTACCCCACTTGTTGAGCACCCTGTAAATCGAGATGAACCACTTCTTCGACGTATCCCAATTCCCCAATGCACGGTAGCAGAGTGCGAGATAGAAATGGCCTTCAAACTTTACGTTGAGGTCCTCGCTGGGCGTTCCTGCCTTCGACACGAACTCCTTGAGGGTCTCGATGGCTTCCTGGTAATCGCCGGCTTCATACTGGGATTTGCCCAGTTCCAGGAGTTCCCTGTCAAGGACGAAGCCCCAGGCCGAGGAGACGGTCAGGAGACAAGCAAACAGAAGTGCGGTCATCTTTTTCATTACAGAAACAAAATTACGAACTTTTTCCCATATATTTGTCCTATGAACTGGCCCGAAGACATAGAAAAATACGGAAAGCACTTTTCTGACGGATCTTTCTGGAAGAAGCTCATCAAGCATGCGAAGAAGCTTGGAGCGAAGACCATGTATATGGCTCTTCTTCTCTTCTATGCGTGGCAGAGCGAGGGCGTGACCAACAAGGAGAGGGCGATGATAGTCGGTGCGCTGGGATATCTCATCTTTCCTGCCGACCTCATCCCGGATTTCATTCCGGCTGCCGGCTATGTGGACGATATCGCAGCACTCACCATCGCCATCTACAAGGTCATGAGGAACATCACCCCGGAGATCAAGATGCAGGCGAAAGCGAAGCTACGCGAGCTGATAGGAGACTTCGACGAGGCCGAAATAATCATTGATGACACCATAGACGAACAGTAGAAGACCGTGAATTTCGACCTATATTCTTCAAATTAAGCCCAAATATCTTCGTTCAGACCCCAAAATATGCCGACATCCTTTCAGGATGTTGGCTTTTTTAATATCTATCCTTATCTTTAATTGCTAAAATAGCAGAATAGCACAAAACCATATTACATTATAACCACACCATGAAAAAAAGATCTGTTCTCAGGGCAGGCATCGCAATCTCTGCTGCTCTCGCCCTTGCAGCTTCGGTAGCTTTCGTACCGGCTGACAAGAAGGTCACCAAGACCACGCCGATCTACCTCAACACGAACTACACGTTCGAGGAGAGAGCCGTAGACCTCGTGTCACGTCTCACCCTTGAGGAGAAGGAAAGTCTTCTCGGCAACAACATGGCTGCAGTTCCAAGACTCGGAATCAAGCAGTACAACGTATGGAGCGAGGCTCTTCACGGAGTCCTTTCCGGAGCCAATCCATCAGTAGGCCTCCAGGGTCCTACATCATTCCCAGGAAGTGTCGCACTCGGTTCGTCATGGGATCCTGAGCTCCTCGAACTCGAGGCTTCCGTCATCGCAGATGAGGCTCGCGCAATTTTCCAGACCGGAACCAAGGGACTTACCTTCTGGTCACCAGTAGTGGAGCCTATCCGTGACCCAAGATGGGGTCGCACCGGTGAGTCTTACGGTGAGGATCCATTCCTCGCAGCAACCATGTCAAGCGGCTTCGTAAGAGGTCTCATGGGCAGCGACGAGACCTACATGAAGGCAGTTCCTACCGCAAAGCATTATTTCGCCAACAACTCCGAGTTCGACCGCCACGTCAGCAGCTCGAACATGGACAGCCGCGACATGAGGGAGTTCTATCTCTATCCTTACAAGGAGCTCATCGAGAATGACAATCTCCCATCGATCATGTCATCATACAACGCAGTCAACCACGTCCCTACCTCAGCCAGCGAGCTCTATCTCGACACCATCGCCCGCAGGACCTATGGTATGAAGGGTTATGTTACCGGCGACTGTGCAGCAATCGAGGACATCTACACCGGACACTACTATGTGGAGACTGCAGAGGAAGCAACAGCAGCAGGCCTCAAGGCCGGTGTCGACTCTGACTGCGGTAGCGTATACCAGAGATTCGCGATCAGCGCTCTCGAAAAAGGTCTCATCACAATGGCAGACATCGACCGCGCACTCGTGAACATGTTCACCGTCCGTATGAGGACCGGTGAGTTCGACCCTGAGTCAATGGTTCCTTACACCAAGTACCCAGCAAGTGTCGTGAACTCCGAGAGGAGCCAGGCAATCGCCGAGGAAGTTGCAACCCGCACTCCTGTCCTCCTCAAGAACACCACCCCTGCAGGCTTCGCGAACAAGGCTCTCCCTCTCGACGTGAACGCTATCAAGAGCATCGCCATCATCGGCCCACAGGCTGACGACGTAGAGCTCGGTCCTTACTCAGGCCGTCCTGAGGAGTCAAGCAAGACCACCCCTTACCAGGGCTTTACCAAGTACATCGCAGACAAGGGTCTCGATATCGACCTCACTCTCGCTTCAGGTGGTAGCACCAAGAGCAAGAGTAACCTCCTTTATGTAGCTTACTTCGAGCTCGCAAAGCCAGACGGCACCGTCACCAGGCAGGACGCTACCCAGTACAGCTTCTCATCTGAGGGCATCACCGTCGGCTCAGGTATGGGCGAAGAGGAGCAGGTTCGTTCTATCGACGACGGCTCATGGACCGCTTATGAGAACATTGACCTCATGAACGTTGAGCAGATCACCATCGGTCTCAACATCCCTACAGAGGGCGGTATCGTCGAAGTTCGCGTAGGTTCTCCAGAAGGAAACCTCATCAGTACTATCGAGGCAACCAAGGCATCCGGCAAGCGCGTCGGTGGTGTCTACGGATCCAGCATGCCTCTCGAGGCTAAGGTCAACAAGCTTGGCTACAACGGTCCTCAGACCCTCTATCTCGTATACAAGGCACCAGAAGACGAGGAGATCGATCCTGCAGTCATCAAGGCAGCCAAGGAGTCTGACGTCGCTATCGTATTCGTAGGTACCGACGAGAACACCGCTACCGAGGAGGCTGACCGTCTTACTCTCCTCCTCCCTGGTAACCAGGTCAAGCTCATCCAGGCAGTCGCTGCAGTAAACAAGAATACCGTTGTCGTAATGCAGACTCTCGGCTGTGTAGAGGTTGAGGAGTTCAAGAACCTCGAGAACGTATCTGCAATCCTCTGGACTGGCTACAACGGCCAGGCTCAGGGTGCTGCTATCCCTAAGGTTCTCTTCGGTGACGTAACCCCAGGCGGTAAGCTTAACGCTACCTGGTACAAGAGCGTCAACGACCTCCCTGCAATCACCGACTACACCCTCCGTGCAAACGACGGCAAGAACGGACGTACCCTCTGGTACTTCACCAAGCCAGTTTCATACGAGTTCGGTTACGGTATCTCTTACACCACTTTCGAATACTCTAACTTCGAGATCAGCAAGACCGCTATCACTCCTGACGACAAGATCACCATCAGCGTAGATGTAACCAACACCGGTTCATACGACGGCGACGAGGTCGTACAGATCTACATGACCACTCCTGACAGCCCTGCATCACTCCAGAGGCCATTCAAGAGACTCAAGGGCTTCCAGAGGGTAACCATCCCTGTCGGACAGACCAAGACCGTGGACATCGACATCGACTGCGCAGACCTCTGGTTCTGGGACATGGACAAGGATTGCATCACCTACGATTCAGGAAGGTATGTATTCGAGGTCGGTTCTTCATCGAAGGACATCCGTGGTACCGTTACCGCCACCATGAACGGCAAGAGCTTCAAGCCAGCCCTCAAGGTTGTCGTTGCTGACTGCGGCGTCTCAGTCATGAGAGCAGGTCAGACCGCACAGACCAAGGTTACCGGAAGCTTGACAGACGACAGCTTCACCGATATCACCAAGGCCAAGGTTCGTTACATCAGCAGCAACCCTAACGTTGCAAGCGTTGACGCAAACGGTCTCGTTACCGCTAAGTCTATGGGCGTAGCAACCATCACCGCAAGGGTTACCGTTGACGGCAAGACCGTAAGCGGAAGCTATGCGATCAAGGTCAATCCAGAGCTCGCACTCGCCACCCTCACTGTTGACGGCAAGTCTATCCTCAAGAGCGGCGTAAACCAGTACAGCATCGTAAGGAAGGCCTCTGCAAAGGCACCTGTAGTCAAGGCTACAGCAAAGGACCCTAAGCTCGAGGTTGTAGTCAAGCAGGCAAACGCAGTTCCTGGTACCGCAATCGTGAAGGTTATCGATAACGTTACCTGCGACGAGTCTGAATATGCAGTATGCTTCGGTGTGAAGGGCGTATCTGACGAGTTCAACGGTGCAGCACTCGGCAAGACCTGGAACGTGGTAAGGAAGAACGCTTCTGCCCTCTCAGTGAAGGACGGCGCTCTCAACATCACCACCGCAAATGGTGACCTCACCCTCGCAAACAACAACGCAGAGAACCTCGTTCTCCAGAGTGCAAACAGCGACTGGACCATTGAGACCAAACTCAGCACATCTGCAACTCCTGGCAACCCTGGCCAGAACGCAGGTCTCGTGGCATACGAGGATGACGACAACTTCGTCAAGCTCGTTTACGCGAACATGTCATTCGGACGTGGCATGCGCATGCCTGAGGCAGGTGCTCCAGCTACCGGCAGCGTACAGCTCGTAGCTGAGGACAACGGTAACAACAAGACTACCGTTGCCATCAACCTCGACTCTGCAGCTGACGTCATCTACCTCCGTCTCGTGAAGAAGGGCACAAGCTACACCGCCACCTACTCTCTCAACGGCAGGGACTACATCAAGCTCGGTGAGACCGATGTCCTCCTCAAGGACATCCAGGCTGGCGTGATGGCAAGCAACGGCGTTCGCAACGCAGCAATGATGAGGATGCCACGCGGCATGGCTGGCATGAATATGGAAGATGCTGCTCCTATCACCGCATCATTCGATTCATTCAAGATCACTACCAGTCTCAAGTAAATGAAGAGACTACTCCGCATAGCAGTAATAAGCCTGGCCATGACGATCTCATGGTCGGGCTTCGCTGCGGACGGAGAACCCGACATCAAGGGAAAGACCGTGTGCGTCGCTTCCCTGGACAACGTGAAATATCTCGTCACTGACGCTGGCGAGATTGCAAGTACGAAGGACGGAATCACTTGGAAGACCTTCGACTTCAATGAAAACTACGCCGGATACTACGGTCATGTGGACTTCTCATGCATCTGCATGTCTGGTCTGAACATACTGGCAGCCGGCACCTACGAGGACGGACGTCCTGCCGTATTCGTATCCACAAGGGGTACGGTATGGTCAGAGCGTTCACTAACATACAAGATCAACGGACAGACCTATGAGCTCGAGGCTGCACCACTGGGAGCCGCTTATGACAAGAACCTCGACAGGTACGTCCTGGAATGTACGGACGGAATCTACTTCGTACTCCCCAACTGCTCACATTGCAATCAGATAGGCTTCCAGATGACAGAAGACATCAGCCGACTGACCTTCTTCAGGAAACAGGACTGACGCTTTTAGAACGACAATAACGTAAACTCCATAATACAGATAAAATGAAAAGAATCATTGTTTCACTCGTATGCCTGATCGGAATCGCGGTATCCTCATACGCCCAGAACGCGAACAAGGACGTGAACGTTGACAAGCACAAGACGAGGTACACCAGTATCATCGACCTTATTAAAGGTATCCCAGGAGTGAATGTCACGGGAGGTGGCGACGGCGTAATGCCTGAAGTCATCATCCGTGGTATCGGAACAAACTCGAGCAACACCCAGCCGCTGTTCATCGTCGATGACGTGATCACCAGCGACTTCACCTATCTCAATCCGGACGACGTTGACCATGTAGAAGTGCTCAAGGACGGAACCGCAGCGATCTATGGAATCCAGGGCGCCAACGGTGTCATCATGTTCTACACGAAGACATTCATGGAGCAGCAGGAAAGGGCAGCTGAGCAGGCAAGACTCGCCAGGGCTCAGGCAAAGCAGGCCAAGCTTGAGGCAAAGGCCGCAAAGAAGCAGGCAAAGGCCAGCAAGAAGTAGATTACTTCAGATTGGCAATATTCCTATCCATCCATTCCCACTTCTTGACGAAGCCGTCCTTGATCCTTGCGACCGCCTGGTCGAAGCTCATACTCTCGTCTCCGTTCTCAAAACTGGTATCGATAGGCCACATATCGTGGTTGATCTCTTCAGAATCTCTGATCTGATCAGCCACTTTCTGTATATAGTCAGGAAGCTTCCTGAGTTCGTCCTTCTGGAGATTCCAACGCTCGATGAGCCTCTCGCGGAACTTCGGATCCTTGGTCAAGATAGGATAGTAGAGGGTCTTCGTCGCTCCTGCCCACATATTTGAATAGGTAGGGACGAAACCGTGATAGTCGAAATCCCATACAGGTCCATGCATGAGCTTTCCTCCCCTGTCCTTATACATATAGCAGCTGTGGGTGCCAGGGCTCGGCCATGTATTGTAGAAGTCGGTATTGTTCGTCAGTTCCTCCACGATAAGGTAGTCTATGCATGAGTCCACGTCCAGATACTCCTCGTATTCGTGGGCCTGGAGCCTCTCGCTGTCCTTTAGTATGGCTTCAAGTTCGGAAACATATCCCTGAAGATAACTGAAGGCCGCTGGCGAAAGTTCCTCTTCGTCTGGTTCCTTGAACATATAAGGAAGCCTGAACTTAGGAGACTTGAACTTGTTCACCTCATCATAATAGGTGTCAATTTCAAGAAGGTATCCACCAGAGATCAGCTCAGGATCTGTCTCCATAGGTTCCATCTTCTCGATGTTCACGCGATTCTTGTCTATCTTTATCTGCTCGCAGAGATAGTAGTTACCAACATGCTTACCGTTGAGCACGACCTCGACGAACTCACCTTTCACGGTATAGTCGAGTCCGCTATGGCGAGAAAGCCAGAAAGCGGCATCGTTTCTCATCAGAGTGCGGTCCTTCCAATTCGCGAGGAGCACCCACCTCTTGTGCTTGGGCATTCCAAGTACCTTTGCCTTCTCGTCAAGCTTGATCGCATAAGGTTTCTTTACATAGTTCCATGTCGAATTTCCCCTGCCCCTGATGCTGGTACCACACTCAAGGTCGACGGTTCCGTCCGGAAGAACGATCTTCATGCTGCCGCCTTCCACCCACACTGTCTTGCTCGTGATAGGCTTTGGAGTCTCGATGAAAACTGTAGGTAGTCCGGTATTTCTGACCTCCACCTTATATTCCGCAGTACTGTTCCCGACCACCGCCTGGAGAGTCACGGGCTTGTTGAAATCCACTTTGGAACTGCCTGAAGTAACGTCCTTGCCGTCAGCCATGACTTTCTCTGCTTCAGCAACGAACTCCAGCTTCAGATCAGAAAATTCGCTGCGGGCAGGAACCACTGCCGTAAAGGTCGATGTCGCGGCGTTGAACTTAGCCGGCCTTCCCTCTATGGTCACGGCGCTGATGCCCGGATTCGCGAGCTTAGCTTCGACCGAAGCCGTCATCACGTTCTTCACACCGCGGTCGACGCGAACCATGAATGAAGTACTTTCCGGAGCCCCCGACTTGATCTTAATGTCAAGTTCCCAAAGTCCTTCGCCGAGGTCATGCTTGTCGCTTACCACAAGATATGGATTTTCGACCCCACTCTGAGCCTGGAGACTGAGCACGGCATTCCTCTGAGACAGAAGGTTGTCCGGAGACGTCCTGACACGAATATGCCCGACATGGTCCTCCGCATAATACATAGTCTTGGGACAAGACAGCCTGATGGAGAAATTGTCGTTGTTCTCCTTGGTACATGACTGTGAAAAAAACGCCGTGGTCATGAGTACCACAGCGATTAACTTACTTGCAATATTCCTCATCATATCTGTTCCTCCCCCATCATGATGAAACGATAGAGATTGCAACCGACAAAGTTGCCTATCACTATACATACATAGAAAAGGAGTATGCTCCAGAAATGCTCGCCCCAGAAAGAAAGCGAGCAGGTCAGATAATAGAATGCATCTGCAACGCAGTGCGGGAAACCGCATACGATGAACATAGGCACGCAGAAAAGAAGAGGGAGGAACTGGCCCTTGCGTGAGAAGGTCACGGCTGTCGTCATCAGGAAGCCGCAGCCGATGGCGAGTAATCCTCCTTTCCATGGTCCCAGTGCCAATCTACCTGAAAGAATCTTCTCCGCAGCCTCCTGGATAGGCATAGGCGACAGTCGGGCAAGAAGTCCGACGAGAAGACAACCTATGATATTGCCGAAGAGGACAAGAAAGAGATGTCCGACCTCGCCCTTGACGATAAAGCCGGCAGTACCGGTATACAGTTTAAGCTTGTAGCTTACTACGGCGATGAGTCCGCATGCGAAAAGCACTGCTCCGGCAATACCTCCGATCGCGAGATATCCGAATCCGGCTATGCCTATGCATATACCGGCAAGAATCGAAGACTTGATAGTAGTCGATGGCTTCATAGTTCTGGGTCTTTATGTGGTAACTGTCCTTAGGGCTGCTACAGCTTCGTATAGTCCGTAAGTTCAAGGTCGAGAGGATGGATGAAGACAAACCTTGCTCCGTCCTTATAGCTTGTGTCTACCTTGACGGTACCCTTCAGTTTCTGGGACACCATCTTACATATATTGAGGCCGAGGCCTGTACCCTGTACGAAAGAATTGAGCTTGGTGAAGCGCTCGAAGATATGCTCTGCCTTTCCCTCCGGGATTCCGTCGCCGGTATCGGTCACACTGAAGGTAATCATACCCGGATTCTCCTCGAGAGATGCATCCACGATAATGCTGCCTTTCTTGGTGTGCTTGCAGGCATTGGTGAGGTAGTTGATGAGTATCTGCTGGACACGGCCAGGATCGGTATTCATCGTGAAGCCTTCAGGAAGCTTCGCATTGTTGATCAGTGCCACGCCGTCAGGTACCCTGTACTCTATGCTGGAGATGGAAGAGTCGAGTATCTTGTCTACGCTGACATTTGTGATATTGATGCTATAGTTGCCGCTCTCGATGTCTGCGATATTGAGGATGTCGTCGATGAGCATGGTAAGCATCTCACCATTGTTCATGATAGCCTTGCTGAACTGCTCCTTCTCGGCATCTTCCCAATCAAGCCCAGGTGATGAAAGAAGCTGGGAGAATCCCAGGATCGCGTTCAGAGGTGTCCTGATCTCATGGCTCATGTTCTGGACGAAGAGGTCCTTCATCTTCGATCCAGACTCAGCCTTGACACGCGCCTCGTCGATGACCTTGTTCATGGCCTCCAGTTCGAGGAACTGCCTGTGCTTGATCAGGAGCATATAGGTGATGAGGAAGGTCACGATGATGAAGAGTGCGGACACGAGCACCATCACGATAATCACGAGACTCTGTCTCTTATGCCTTGCCTGGTTCTCGATATGCTCCGTTCTGAACTTGACAGAATACTCCGCGATATCACTGGCTGACGCCTCCGTTGTGAGGGAATCCTTATGTTCCTGCTGCTTCTCGAGGTTCTCGAAGGCCATCTTCCAGTCACCTTTGGCCTTGGCATACTCTATCCATTCGTTGTAGACTTCGTGATTGGTGCTGCTTGCGCTCTCTCCGATCAGCCTCTCTGCCTCGTCGAAATCCTTACGCTGAAGAGCATCCGTGAGGAGTATGCTGAGGTAATTCTCATCCATCGGGCTGAGGACGTTCTCCTTCTCGAGATAGTCGAAATACCTGTAGAAGTCATCGTATTCCTCGCGGGATGCATAGACAAGAGCGGCGGCGGTAGCATACTTGAGCGTATCTGCATAAGTCTTGGCCGTCTCGATCACCTTCTCCACATAGAAAAGGGTCGAGTCATCCTTCGCCGGCATCAGGGTCGCAACATCGAAATAAGTCTGTGAAATGGACTGGGTCTCCTTGAGGTCCGTATTCCAGTACCAGTCGATCGCCTTCTTGTAATTCTCAACTGCGAGACGCTTGTTGCCCCTGAGGTGGTAGATGTTCGCAATTGCGCGGTACGAGCCGAACACGCCATAAGCGTCATTCTCCATCTCCGCCTCATGCATCACCTCGTTCGCAAGGTCAAGAGCGGTCACGACCTTTCCCTTGTTCAGGAGCAGGCCGACCTGAGAATTGAAGGCGTGGTAATAGTATTGCGAAAAGCCATACTGCCTTGCGATCTTCCTGAGATCTTCGGCGACACGCATGAAATTCGCCTCGTCAGATAGAGTGTAATAGTGGGCAAGTTCAGAACTCATTATGACACAGAGTCCCTTGTGGTCGCCCTTGTCAACGGCCAGCTGCTGACCTGCCTTGATGTAAGGGATGCACTGGTCCGTCCCCTTTGCCTTCCGGGAGAGGATGAAATAATCATACACCTGATCGTCTATCTCATACGGATTGTTCTGGGCGAACAGACTGGTAGAGATAAATGACGATAGGACAAGCAGCGTTGCGAGTATGACTATCCTGACTTTCATAACAAGGCAAATTTATAAAAATTTGGGATTATTGTGTAACAAATCTGCATTCTCGGCCATGTAATTGGGGATTCAGGAAAAGAATTGTAAAAAACATCAAATTTCATGTAACAAATCTGACATTCCATGCGTCTAATGTGCAAACCAAAAGGAAAAATTAGGATATGAAAATGAATAGGAAACTCTCACTTGCAGCGATTGCTGCCACCTTCACAGCCATCCTCTCCATAGCTTCAATCAATGAGGCTTACGCAGACTCAAGGATAAAGAGGAACACTCCGGATTTCCATGCAGTCACAAACATGGCCCCTGTCGACGTAATCTACACTCACGGCGAGAAATGCGAGGTCTACCTTGACGGTGACATGAAATACATGGATAAGATCCACACTGAAGTAAAGAACGGAACCCTCAACATCTACATCGATAGAGGCCGCTATTACAACATCAGGATGTCCGTCATCGTCAGTTCTCCTGCCATCGACGCGCTCACTGTCTCAGGCAGCGGTGAGATCAAGGTCAACGGTCCTATCGGAGGTCAGGGATCCATCAGGCTGGGTGTCACCGGAAGTGGAGACATCGAGACAGAGTTCATCGACTACGAGAGGATTGACGCCTATGTGACCGGCAGCGGAGACGTCAATATCAGGAAGGCATCAGGCGACTTCTGTGAGTTCAAGGTAACAGGATCCGGAGACATTGACGTAGACCACATCGAAGCTGACGAGATCAACCTCCTCGTGACAGGCTCAGGCGACATCTCGATCAGCGGAAAGGCTGAGTTGCTCAAAGCCAACGTGACAGGTTCCGGCGACATAGCAGGCTCGATGCAGGTGAACAAGATCGAAACCAGAAAGACTGGCAGCGGGAGCATCAGGCTCTAAACATATTTATTAGTTTGCTTTTACAATGATCAAAGGCGCCGCGATTCTCATCGTGGCGCCTTTTCGTAAAAAAGTATTGTTCCTAGTGTGTGTTGTGACAATCTGATTCTAGAGATACTGCCTCAGACCGAAGAAATCAGAGCTGCTGAGCAGCCTCTTGAGTGCCTTCTCCTTGATCTGGCGTACCCTCTCCCTGGTAAGGTCGAGTTTGTCGGCGATCTCCTCGAGAGACATCTCCGGTCTGCCAAGTCCGAAGTTCATCCTGACGATGTCCGCATCCCTCTGAGGAAGTATGCTCAGCGCCCTTTCGAGGTCGGTCGCGAGCGACTCGTCCATCACAGTGGCGTCCGTTGCGTCGATTGAGGTATCCGGAATGACGTCGTAGAGATTACCGTCCTCATCATCGCCCATGAAAGAAGCATCCATGGAGATATGACCACCGGCAACCCTGTTGCTCTCCCTGACCTTGTCCTCCATGATACCAGTGAGCTCTGCAAGCTCCTCTGCGGTAGGTTCGCGCATCTCCCTCTGGAGGAAATCGGCGCTGGCCTTCTTCATCTTGCTGATGTTTCCGATCTGGTTGAGAGGAAGCTTCACGACCCTGGACTGCTCCGAAATTCCCTGGAGGATGGACTGGCGGATCCACCATACCGCGTATGAGATGAACTTGAATCCGAGAGTATCATCGAACTTCTCCGCTGCCTTGATAAGGCCCATGTTGCCCTCAGTGATAAGGTCTCCGAGGTCGAGTCCGCTACCCTGATACTGCTTGGCGACGCTGACTACGAACCTGAGGTTCGCCTTCACGAGTTCCTGGAGCGCGTGTTCATCTCCCTGACGGATTCGCCTGGCGAGCTCAACTTCCTCGTCAGCCGTGATCATAGGGTATCTGGCAATGTCTGCAAGATAAGAATTCAGGGCATCGCTCCTATTTGTTATAGATTTTGTTATCTTTATCTGCTGCATATGAGAACCCCCATTTTTACGGGGTCGATTATTGATACGGACGAACAGAAAAAATGTTTCAGTAAAAAAGTGTTGATATTTTCGATTTTTTGACAATAAACACAAATAATTGGATACAATTAGTCCGTTTAGCAAAAAAAAGGTAATTTTGGGAATCATGGATCTTAGCATATTGAACGAAAGACAGAGAGACGCAGTAGTCTCCACGGAGGGTAGGATAAGAGTTGTGGCAGGCGCCGGTTCTGGAAAGACCAGGGCACTCGCCTACCGCTATGCATATATCGTGAACGAGATCGGAATCGATCCCGCGAACCTGCTTTGCCTCACCTTCACGAACAAGGCGGCTCAGGAGATGAAATCGCGAATCTCGCAGCTCGTGCCACCGGGTTACACCAATGACTTCGTATGCACCATCCATGGGTTCTGCGTCCGCTTCCTGCGCGAGGAGATCCACCGCCTCGGATATCCGAAGACCTTCCAGATCCTCGACGAGGACGATATGAAGAGCCTCGCAAAGCAGGTGCTGACTGAAAACAACACCGAGCGTTCGGTGAAGACGGTGCGCGACCTGCTCGACAAGCTCGCAGGATACAAGACCCACAATCCTTATGTAAGGGACATAATAGTCGACCGCAAGAACATCGAGGACAGAACCGTACTCCCCCACCAGGTACAGCTCATCCACAAGCAGAAGGACAAGCTCGCGCTGGATTTCGACGATCTGCTCGCGTTCACGCTCCACATTCTCCACACCTTCCCAGATGTATGCAGCAAGTGGCAGGAAAGGATGAGCTATGTCATGATCGACGAGGCTCAGGACTGCAACGGATCTGACTGGGACCTCGTTGAGACGCTCTCCGCGGTATGCGGCAACCTCTTCGTGGTCGGCGATCCGGACCAGTCCATATATGAATGGAGAGGCGCAAAGCCGGACCGGTTCGTCAGCTTCGGCTGCGACAGGACCATAGTGCTGGACGAGAACTACCGCTCGACCCCAGGCATACTCAGCGTCGCAAACGCCATCATCGTGAACAACAGGAACAGGATTCCGAAGGACATGTTCACAAGGCGCGGTGCCGGCGAGAACATCATCCATTTCCATGGTCGCGACGAGAAGCAGGAGGCAACATGGGTATGTGCCGAGATCATGCGCAGGATAGGCGAAGGTGCAAGGTACTCCGACTTTGCGGTGCTCTTCAGGGCCGCGCATCTCTCCCGTTTCATCGAGCAGACGATGATACAGATGGGCATACCTTATGTCATGTGGGGCGGCGTACGCTTCTTCGAGAGGCAGGAGGTGAAGGACTGCGTGAGCTACCTCAGGCTCATAGGCTGCGACGACGATCTTGCCTTCGAAAGGATAGTCAACACTCCGTCGAGAAAGGTCGGGAAAATCACTCTGGAGCTCATCTCGACCTATGCTTCAGAGGAGAACACGTCCCTCTTCCAGGCCCTCAAGAACCATCTCGGAGAGGGTAAGCTGGACAAGGCTGCGTTGCGTGAATTCGTAGATCTGGTGGAGAATTGCAGGCTCAGGATGGACTCCATGCCGGTTTCCACCATGATGGAGCACATACTCGAAAAGACCGGACTGAAGAAGGAATATCGCGACGACAATGACGAGCAGAGGCTAGAGAACATCACCGAGCTCCTGAATTCGATGAGGATGTGGGAATCCGAGCGCATAGACCAGGAAAGCGACCTCAACGCCTACCTCCAGGACATTGCCCTCTACACCAATGCAGACTACCGCAAGGAGACCGACAAGGTCAAGCTCATGACCGTGCACCAGTCCAAGGGTCTCGAGTTCCCGTACGTGTTCATCATCGGCCTGAGCGAAGGAATATTCCCGAATGCACGAAGCATCAGGGAGAGGAAGAAGGCCGCGCTCGAGGAAGAGAGAAGGCTCATGTACGTGGCGACCACCAGAGCGGAGAAGTGCCTGTACATGACCGAGTCCGAAGGATTCAACGTCCAGGCTCAGCAGGAGAAGCTTCCGTCCAGGTTCATCGCCGAGATCGGCAGGGAACTCTTCGTCACCGAGGGCGAGATGGACGAGGCTCTCTGGAACAGACTGAAGCTCCACCTCACCATTGAAGAGCTCCCGGACAGCCCGGATTCGTCATACGAGGATGAGGAAGAATCGGGAATCAAACCCGGAATGACGGTCGAGCACCGGCTCTTCGGCACCGGCACGGTCGAGGAGATCACAGACAACGGTTCATGCAAGGTCAGGTTCGGCAACGGAGCCATACGCTTCCTTCGCCCTGACGTGCTGAAACCCGTCGCCGTCGTCAGCATTCCCGTAAGCCCTCAGAAAGGCAGGAATAAACTGACATAATACGAGCCTTCTTGTCTTTTTGGTTGATACTATCAAATAATTCCATAAATTATCACAAATTCTATTGACAACGAGAGGATTTTTTGCTTATTTTTGAAATAATTTAAGAACACAAACATCAAGCAATATGAAAAAACACGCGATCTTAACAGCTGCATTAGCATTCTGTGCAGCCATCGTATCCTGTCAGAAGGAAGAACCTCTGAAGGATCTCACCCCATCATTTGACAGCCAGAACATATCGATCCACTCTGGCGAGACAGTAAAAGTCAATTTCAGTTTGAACGACGTTCGCGGATTCTCCATCAACGAAACCATAGAGTATGCTGCATTTGGAAGCTATAATGTAGCATTAGGTTTCAAGGACGATTACTCCGGTGGAACCGTGGAGATTGCTGCGCCCGACATCATCCTCGACAACACGCCATTCGACATAAACCTCACGTTCACTGACAGCCAGAACGACAGGGTATCTTCGAGTAAGATAACCGTCAATCCAATACTTGTCAATGGTTATGTAGAACTCGAAGAGGGCGCAAATTCTTATATTGTCGCGCCTGGCGCAGTGGCAGCGTTCCCTACAAGCCTCGGAAACTCAGGCGAATCTGCTATGACTGATGACATCATCCTCCAGTGGCAGGACACTCCTGGCCTCTTTGTTGATATGGTCCAGGTCGGACTTGATAGGGCAATCGTACGTTTCGCAGATGGTAAGGAAGGAAACGCTCTCCTTTCTGGTCTGGATGCTGAAGGCAATGTAGTATGGAGCTGGCATTTCTGGGTAGTGAAGGACACTCCTAAGGACGTGACCGTAGGCGGAGTCTCATTCATGGACCGCAACATCGGTGCTCTCAATCTTGACGAGAAGAGCGAGCTCTCTGTAGGCGTGACATATCAGTATGGCCGCAAGGATCCGTTCCCTTCAATCAAGTTCGGAGAATATGCGCTCAGGACAATCTACGATGCAGAAGGCGAAGAGGTGGAAATCGCAATCGTTAAGAACGAGGAAGAGAACAACCTCGCGAACGCAATTGCAAATCCTAGCACATTCTATAATAATGTATATGTATCCGGTGCAAAGCATGGCTACAGCTGGCTCACCACCGACGCTACCACTTTCGACCCTGAGGTGTTCATGTCACTCTGGGAGAATGACGGAAAGAAGTCTATGTACGACCCATGTCCTGCAGGCTACAAGGTGGCTCCGCTCTCAGCATGGGAGGGTGTGAAGGCCGCAACCGAAATCGTCGAGATCTGGGACGACGACTATGTAACCTTTGACGATTCAGCAATCGGAACAAACGAGAAGTATGCTGAAGGCAACAGGAAGAAGGTTCAGTTCAGAGGTGCAAGCTTCGACGGTCTCAGACTTACCATCACCGGTGAGATCAACTCTAACTCCGATAAATTCTCAACCGCGAACTGCATCGGCAAGCCGCTCCCTACCGCAGAGGTTTGGGCTGCGAATATCGATCCTGACTTCGCGTCAAAGCTCAACGCTTCTTACTTCAGAGGTACAGCCGTGAAGCTCAACACTTCTGGTAACGGTAACTATGATGACATCTCTGCAGTCAAGATGAATGCCCTCAGCACTGCCGGCAAGTACAATCTCAACTACGCTCTTCCTGTACGTTGCGTCAGGGAGTAAGGTTTAATAAAATCCCCGGTATATGATGAAGAAAATACTCTATACCATAATCCTTTTAGTAAGTACAGCTCTGGCGGGCTGTACTTATATTAAGATGCCGGAACCAATGAGCGAGTTCGACATAATCTTCGACATGGACGAAGTCGTGATCAAGGCCGGCGAGAACATCGAGATACCGTTCACCGTGACCGGTGGAGACGGTGCAGCACTCGATTATACCCCATCAACTGACAACAGCAAGATTACCGTCAGAATAGCCAAGATTGACTATGCGAAGGGACAGGGCGTGATCAAGGTCATTCCGCCGAAGAACCTTTCCAAGGACATCGAGGCACAGGTCTTCCTTTCCATCTCCGATTCGCACGGCAGAAAGCTCACACGCTTCGTGGACCTTACCGTCATCGCCAACGGAGGTGCTGACGACGACCCTGACCAAGGTGGCGGCTCAGACAAGTCTGACGACGACTATGGCGACCTCGGCATATTCTATGACGTCGAGAACCCTTCAATCAACCCGGGCGAGACACTTGAGATTCCTTTCACAGTGACTGGTTCGGAGGGTGCGACCCTCGACCTCAATCCTGCGGTTGACAACGAAGATTTCCAGATCAAGCTCGGTAAGGTGGATTACGTGAACTATGTCGGTACGATCAAGCTTACTGCGCCTGACATCATTACCGAAGAGACGGAAGTGAAGGTATCTCTTACTGCAAGCGACACCCACAAGCGCAGTCTCACCAGAAGCATCAGGGTAAGGGTGATCGCATCCCCTGTCCCTGAGATCGTATGTCTGGGCGATCCTAGCTCAATGGCTGTTAAGGCTGGAGGCTCCTTCACCTTGTCATACAAGGTCGAGAATCTTGCACCAGCTGCGATTGCCGGCACTCCGAGCGTGGACCTGTCCTCTGGTTGGAATGCGGAGACCAGCGTCAACGATGACGTCATCAGCATAAGGTTCACAGCCCCTACCCCTGCATCTGACAAGCTCGAATACAAGATTTCAGCTGCCGATGACCATGGTCGTCAGTTCGAGTATGAGGGAAGCCTCGACATCGTGGAAATCACAGTAACTGCCGGTGCAGCCAACTGTCACATAGTGAAGCCAGGCAGCACTCTGACGATAAATGCAGTCAAGGGTAATTCTGCCGAGACTCTCGATTTCGACAACGCCGTACTCGTATGGCAAGACGCTCAAAGCCTCGTCAGCTCAGTTTCCGGTAACGGTAATGAAGGCGTGGTAGTCGTGAAGCTCGGTGACGGAAAGCAGGGAAATGCCGTCGTTGCGGCGCGCAAGGGCAACACCGTAGTCTGGAGCTGGCATGTCTGGGTCACCGACTATGATCCTGAGGAGAACATCTTCGAGTGGAAGGATGCAAACGGCATCTCATACAAGTATATGGACCGCAACCTCGGTGCATTGAGCGGAGAGAAGTACAGCAAGTATGCTCTCGGTCTCATGTATCAGTGGGGTCGCAAGGACCCATTCCCTGGCGGAGATGACGTCGAGTCAAGCATTCCTGTCAAGATCTACGACATCGACAACAAGCAGATCTTCATCAAGACCCAGGAAAGGCCGACCTACAATGACCATGTGACCACAAACCTTCAGCTCGCCATCGAGAATCCGGACACCTTCTACTGGGCTCCGTCAAGTTCATGGCCGTCAGTGGACTGGCTCACTAATCAGGCAGCTCTCCAGAACAATGATCTCTGGGGCGGCAAGACCAATGCAAAGACCATCTATGATCCATGTCCAGAGGGATGGTGGATCCCTGCAGCAGGTGACGGATGGGGCTTCCGTTCCGAGTACAAGAAGGGAGGAAAGCTCAACGACGATTCTGCTTACGATGAGTCGTATCCTTGGTATCAGGATTATGACATGAGCATAGGTTTCCGCTACAAGACTAAGGAAGGCAAGGAGTTCTGGTTCCCTCTCGGAGGTAACTACGACTGCACGAAGGGTATCCTTCAGAGCGTCGGAGGAAGCGGCATGTATAACACTCGTACCGACAATTCCAACACCGTTATCTACGAGAACATGGCCTGGGGTAACCCAGCCAGCGAGACCGGCCTCAACCGCCCTTATGGTGCATCTACCCGTTGCATAAAGGAGTAAAATGACATTGAAAAGAATCCTCACGATGATGCTGTGCATGCTCGCAGGCACGCATCTGACTTTCGCACAGAAGATATCGGTCACCGGACAAGTGACCGATTCTTTTGACGGGAGTCCACTGCCAAGCGTAGCTGTCCTGGAGAAGGACGGCTCCGGCTATACAATCACCGACCTGGACGGAAACTATACGATTTCCGTCCCTTCCGACGCGACCCTCATATTCTCCTGCCTCGGTCTGGCAGAGAAGAGTGTGGCCGTGGATGGGCGTACCAGGATAGACGTGACTATGGAAGACGACACGAACACCCTTGAGGATGTGCTTGTCGTAGCCTACGGAACGGCATCTAAGTCGTCCTTCACGGGTTCGGCGGAAACTATCCGTGCCTCCAAGCTTCACGACCGTCCCGTGGCAGACGTCTCGAAGATGCTCGACGGTCAGGTATCCGGAGTCATGACGACATCGGGTAGCGGACAGCCCGGCAGTGGTTCCGGCATCATGATCAGAGGATTCGGTTCAATCAACGCCAGCAGTTCTCCTCTCATCGTAGTGGACGGTATTCCTTACGATGGCAGCCTGAACTCCCTCAACCCTAACGACATCGAGAGCATCTCCGTCCTCAAGGACGCATCTGCAGGCGCCCTGTATGGATCCCGTGGTGCGAATGGCGTAGTCATCGTGACGACGAAGAACGGAGGCGGCGATGATCGCGTATCCATCGACTTCACCGCTCGCGTCGGCGTGAACTCCATGGCGATCAAGCCTTACGAGACGCTGAGTGCAAAGGAGTATATGGAACAGATGTACAGGGCGACCTACAACGATCTCGTACACACGGAAGGCTACCTCCCTAAGGACGCGAGAGCGATGACCCCCTCACGTCTGGCGAAGAGCATACTCGGAGCTGACAACAGGTACAACATATTCGACAAGGGCATGGAAGAACTCTTCGATGCGAGCGGAAGGATAGTACCAGATGCTGTGCAGAAGTACTCTTCCAACTGGCTCGACGCAGCAAAGGCCAAGTTCCCTATACGCCAGGAGTATCTTTTCTCCATGTCCGGAGCCTCTGGCGTGAGCAAGTATATGGCGTCCATCGGATATCTCGACGAAAAAGGAACGATCAAGACCACAGGATTCCGAAGGATAACTGCCAGGGTCGGTTCTGAATTCACCCCATACGAATGGCTAGAGTTCGGTCTCAACGCCAACTACTCGAATTCCAGGAGCGACTATCTCGGCGCGAGCGGCACAGAGGCGAACAACATCTGGTATACTGCCATGATGATGGCACCTATCTATCCCGTGTATGAGACCGACCTCGACGGGAACGTCATCAGCAAGGATGGCAAGCCGGTATTCGACTATGGTGCATCAAGACCTGCAGGAGCTCAGAACAACCGAAACTGCATCGCCACCCTCTTCGATGATGACTACTACAGCATCAGCGACAACATCAACATGCGCGGACATCTTGGTTTCAAGTTCGGGGACTTCCGTCTAAGCACTTCACTCGGTGCAGACATCATCTCCGTCAACACTTCCACGATGTACAACCGCAACAACGGAAACGCAGCCGGTACCGGTCGACTGACCAAGGAGAACCAGCGCACCCAAAGCTATACATGGAACCAGATCCTGACCTACAAGAAGAGCTTCGAAAAGCATACTTTCGACGTGATGGCCGGTCATGAGTTCTATAACAGCAAGGCAAATTATCTCATCGGTCAGAGAACTGGATTCCCTTTCGACGAGTACGACGAACTTGGAATGGGATCAACCCTTGCGGAGGCCAATTCCATAGGTGAGACATACAGCATCAATTCATGGCTCAGCCGTCTGAACTACAACTATGCAGACAGGTACTACCTTTCAGGAAGCCTCAGGACGGATGGCTCGTCAAGGTTCATCAAGGAAAACCGCTGGGGTGTGTTCTGGTCTGTCGGTGCATCATGGCGCATCTCGCAGGAGAAGTTCATGCAGAGTCTGAATTGGCTGGACAATATGACCTTGAAAGCCAGCTACGGCGTACAGGGTAACGACAACATCGGTTCATACTACGCATGGCAGGCCCTCTACGACATGGGATACCCGAACGCGAACAACTCTGGAGCCATCATCGCTTCACTCGAGAACAAGGACGTGACATGGGAGAAGAACGGCAACGTCAATCTCGGACTCGAATTCAAGGTATTCAACAGGTTCAGCGGCACCATCGAATGGTACAGAAGGACTACGACTGACATGCTCCTCGAATACCCTATCGCGATATCTCTTGGCTTCCCAGGCTACTATGCAAACGTGGGTAAGATGTTCAACACCGGAGTGGACATCACCCTGGGCTACGACATAGTCAACAGGCCTGACTTCAACTGGAACGTTTCCTTGATGGCATCTACGGTAAAGAACAAGGTCGTGTCGCTGACAGGAAACGGAGAGGACATCAACAACGGCGTCTATCTCATCCGTGAAGGCGAGACAGTCAACACATTCTACATGGCACGCAGCGCAGGTGTCGATCCGGCCACGGGAGAGCAGCTCTACCTCGCTTTCCAGAAGGACGAGAACGGCAAGCGCATCGAAGGTAGCGATTATGTGACCAATGATCCTACCGTCGCATCGGGGTGCAAGTGGCTCTGCGGAAGCAGGCTACCGTATGTCTATGGTTCATTGTCATCAAGCGTACATTTCAAGGGGCTGGACGTATCCGCCCTCTTCACATACTCAGTTGGCGGCAAGATCTACGACAGCACTTACCGTTCACTCATGGAACCATCCTTCGTCGGCCAGACCTATCACGTCAATTCTCTCCGCGCTTGGGAAAGGGCCGGGGACATCACTGACGTTCCGAAGATAACCACGACGGCGAACACCGTCACCACGGACAGATTCCTCGTTGACGCATCATATTTCAACATCAAGAGCATAGCCGTCGGATATACTTTCGACCTCTCGAAGATGGAGAAGCTGCATATACGCTCGGCAAGAATCTATGCTTCCGGAGACAACCTCCTCATGCTCAGCTCTATTACCGGTCTGAACCCTCAGAGCAGTTTCTCCGGATCCACTTCGTACACATACACACCGAACCGTACCGTCTCCCTCGGAGTGGACCTTAAGTTCTAGCAGCCATGAAAAAGATATCAACAATAATACTCGCAGCCTTGCTCTGCTTTTCATGCACATCGCTGATGGAGACCACCCCTACTACAGATGTAGTCAAGGACGAGATACTTTCTGACGTGGAGGGCATGCAGGTCGCCATGAACGGAGTCTATGCAACGATGTACAACCGCATCGACTTCGTCACGGCAAACGCCCACCAGTGCTTCGGCAACATGGCCGTGACCCTTGCAGCCGACCTCATGGGAGAAGACATGGTACAGACAGCACAGGGTGCAGGATGGTTCTGGAAGGACTACAACTATGACCAGCGCAGTCGCTATACCTCGAAGATTTGGCGCTGCTACTTCACCTGGGCATATTTCTATGAAATCATCAGCAACGTCAACTATATCATAGGCGCGGCCGATACCGTCAGGGGTGACGAGAGGGAGATTCAGAATACCCTCGCCCAGGCATATTCTGCACGCGCGTTTGCCTACTTCATGCTGATCCAGTCTTTCCAGCAGACTATCGTAGGCCACGAGGACCTGCCAGGTGTGCCTATCTACACTGAACCGACGAACGCATCCAGCAAGGGAAAGAAGCGCAGCAGCGTCGCAGAGGTCTATGAGCAGATCGATGCCGATCTCGAGACCGCGCTAGATCTGTTCAAAAAGTCGGACCTCCCACGCAAGCATATCTCAAACCTCGACTACTACTCGACCAACCTCCTGAAGGCACGTGTCGCTCTTGTAGAGAACGAATGGACAAAGGCTGTCAAGGCCGCCGAAGAAGCGATCAAGACGCCGAGGGCCTCTCTTCTTTCGATGAACGAGGCCACAATCACCAAGGGAACCTTTGACAACTCTACGACCGAGTGGACGACAGGAAAGACTCCGTTCAACAGCGTCAGCTCATCGTCTGTAATGTGGGGAGCTGAGATGCTGTCCGACCAGTCTACCGTGTTCGCGTCATTCTATTCCAACATGGACGCATGCACAAATGTCTATTACGCCGCGGAATCACCAAAATGCATCAGCAACTGGCTCTATGCACAGATTCCGGACTCGGACATCCGCAAGGGATGGTGGAACGGAGACATAAGTGTCGACGCAAGCAGCTGGAAATACGGAGCAAACATCAATTACAACCAGTTCAAGTTCCAGTGGGCGGACCAGCAGTCCTACAAAGGTGACTACATCTTCATGCGACTTGAGGAAGCCTATCTCATCCTTGCAGAGGCGGCATGCCGCATGGGAGACAACAACTATGCAAAGCAGATGCTCGGAGAGATCATGAAACGTCGAGACACGAACTGGTCCGCAGTCCTCTCCCCACTGACGGGAAGTGAGCAGACCTTCGGATCGGTGGGTACAGTGAAGACGCTCATGGACGAGATTCTCCTGCAGCGCAGAATTGAGCTCTGGGGCGAGACAGGACGCATCTTCGACATCCTCAGGCTGGCGAAGGGATGGACTCGATACTGGACCATAAACGGTGAGGTGTCGAATCATACGAACTATCTCAGCAAATACCCTGAATATCTGAATTTCCCGGCAGACTTCATCGAGTGCATACTCATGATTCCGCAGGTGGAAATCGACAATAACCCGAACATAAACCCTGAAGACCAGAATCCTTATGTGCAGAATTAAGACCATACTACTCTCGTCAGCGCTGCTGATTGCGGCCCTGCTTTTCGGATCCTGCGACAAGGGCGAAACAGGTGCCATCTACGAAGGAGAAAGCGGATTCGCGTTCGCATCTTCCGTGTTGTATGCAGAGGTTTCCAAGGAGGACTCAGGAATCCTGGAGATACCGATCTACAAGGGAAAGGAAGGAGAAGCCAGCAGGGCACATATAGATTTCCATTATGACACTGCACCTTCGGGTTCATCGACGCCAGTATGGTCGGAAACCGACCCGAACGGTATATTCTCGCTCCTCACTCCAAACGTAACCTTCGCAGAGAATTCATGCGAGGCCATAGTCCGCGTAAGGTTCGGAGATTCTAACAAGCTCCGCACATCGGACAAGTACAGGCTCAAGCTGGATATCGTGGACGGCGTCTCCCCTTCTGAGCGCAGCTCAGTCATAGTGACCGTGAGCAAGAAACTCGTGTTTGAGAAATACGGAGACTGCACATACTTCGACGAGTGCATCTTCGAGAAGGAATACGCAACCGAGATCTACAAGGCGCAGGGAGAAGAAATCTACCGAGTCATGGATCCATATCGTCAGGGACTCATAGAAGAGGAATATGCGGCAGAAGGATGGATGGGAACGCCACCGGACTATGTAGAGTTCTCATGCGAGGGCAATCATATCACCTTCCATGAATTCCCTACAGGCATGCTCTTCAACAGGACCCACATGGCATACGCCTACTATCCTAGCGATTATATCTGGGGCCGTGATTTCTCCAAATATGATGCGATGAACAAGAAGTTGGACGACAAGCATTTCCAGCTTTACGCCGTGTACTGTCTTCCATCATTCCAGTATG
>NZ_JBAEER010000058.1:0-29730 GCF_056207615.1 Candidatus Cryptobacteroides sp.
CGAGAAGGGAGCAGCGACGATCGATGGCGTGAAGAAGGGTAACTATACCGTCAAGGCAGAGCTCCTCGGCTACAAGTCGTTCTCACAGGATGTCAAGGCAGAGGGACGTACCCTCGACCTCGGCAATGTGCAGATGGAGATAGATACCGAAGTTCTTGACGCTGCAAGCGTATCGGCGGTAGGTAACCCTATCGTCGTGAAGAAAGATACGGTCGAGTACAATGCCACCATGTTCCGTACTACCGATAGCGACATGCTCATCGACCTCCTCAAGAAGCTTCCTGGCATCGAGGTGGGTTCCGATGGCTCCGTGAAGGCAAACGGTAAGAATATTGACAAGATCACCATCGACGGTAAGACTTTCTTCCTCGATGACCCTCAGCTTGCTACCCAGAACCTTCCTGCAAAGCTCATCGAGAAGGTGAAGGTCGTAGAGAAGAAGTCTGACCAGGCAATTTTCACCGGCATCGACGACGGCGAGGAGGAGAATATCATCGACCTTACCGTGAAGCCAGGTATGATGAACGGTTGGTTCGGTAATCTCACTGCCGGCGGAGGATATGACATGACCGCAGAGGCTCTTACCGCAAAGGGTAAGACCACCAAGGATGGAGAGGCAGGTGATGCCGGTTGGGATCACGCGCGTTTCAGCCTCAACTCAATGGTCGGTAACTTCAAGGACAAAGGTCAGATTGCTCTCATCCTCAATGCCAACAATGCTAACCGTCAGGGCTTCGGCGGCGGTGGCGGCATGATGGGCGGCGGCATGATGGGTGGCGGCATGATGGGTGGCGCCGGCATGGGCGGTGGCGGTGGCCTCGGCCTGAGCGGCAGCGGAATCACCACCAGCTGGATGGCCGGTCTCAACGGTGCCTACAACTTCCTCGACGACGACATGGAGTTCGCAGGAGACTATGTATATAACGGTTCTACCAACTACCTCGAGAGCGACAACTACAGGGAGTCATACCAGACCAACGGAATGACAAACTACTCGAAGACAGTAGGTTCTAGGACAAACCTCAACCAGGGTCATCGTATCGGTCTCCGCATCGACTACGATATCACCAAGAACACTTCTATCCTCTTCGAGCCTCAGTTCAGCTTCAACTATGGCAACCAGAGCTCGAATACCAACGACATCACCAGGATGGCTGAGACAGGAACTCTCTTTGAAAATGCCAACTTCCTCAATCAGGGTTTCACTCTCGGTGACAGCAAGAACAACAGCTGGTCTACCAGCGGCCGCTTCCTCCTCCGTCAGAGGCTTGGCAAGCCAGGTCGTACGATGACCGTGAGCGCCCGTTACTCGTTCAGCCAGAACAACAGCGACGGTCTCAACCAGTCCCTCAACCAGACTCAGAATCCTGTCGATGCACAGTTCATGAATGCGGTTACCAACCAGTACTACCAGAACAAGAGCAATAGCTCTAGCGTTCGTTCTGAGGCAACCTATACTGAGCCACTCGCTACGGGTCTCTACCTCGAGACAAGCTACCAGTATAACTGGAGCAAGTCTCTCAGTAACAAGAATACCTTCGATATCGAGCACAATGCAGAGCTCTCTGACATGGAAGAGATCCGCAGGGACCTCATCGATGCAGGTGCAAGCTTCCTCGCAGACGTGAACAGATATATGTCAGACAGGTCATGGTATGACAGCCACTTCAACGCTGTATACTCTAACGACATTGTAAACCAGACCCAGACTCACCGTGCAGGTCTCCTCCTCCAGTACCAGAAGGAAGCTCTCCGTCTCCAGATCGGAGGTGCTTATCAGCCTACCATCACTGACAACACCACGACCGGAAGGGA
Organism: Candidatus Cryptobacteroides sp.; assembly: GCF_056207615.1. Lineage (NCBI taxonomy): Bacteria > Pseudomonadati > Bacteroidota > Bacteroidia > Bacteroidales > Candidatus Cryptobacteroides > Candidatus Cryptobacteroides sp. The sequence goes on from NZ_JBAEER010000058.1 coordinate 1,816, forward strand.
TCCATATCACAAGGTTGACCACAACTGGTCTCCACGTGCACGAATCGAGTATGAGTTCAATGACAACTCGAACTTCTTCATCAACTATAACGGTCGTTCGAGCCAGCCTTCTACCAGCCAGTTGCTCCCAGTCCCTGACAATAGCAACCCTCGTTCGGTAAGCTTCGGTAACCCTTACCTTACCTCTTCGTTCTCGCATAACCTCAATGGTAGGTTTGGTTACACCAACAGGTCAACCTTCTCTTCTATCAATGCTTTCGGTAACGCCAGCATGAACCAGAACGGCATCTCGAATGCGACCTGGACCGACAGCAAGGGTATCAACTACTCTATGCCTCTCAACGGTAAGCTCACCGGTTCTGCAAGCCTCGGTATGTTCTTGTATACTCCTATCGCGAAGTCTAACTTCTCGATCAACAACATGACAAATGTATCGTACAGCGCTTCCAAGTCTTATGTCGGCAGGGCAGACAAGACTCAGGCTCTCCTTGACAGATACTATAATGCTCAGACTGCAGACTTCAAGTACTCAGAGTTCTATAACGATTTCTTCGCCAAGGATGCAAAGGAGGATATCCTCGAGTACTTCGTGGACAATACCACCACATCACTCAACGTTATGGAGCGTCTCCAGTTCACTTATAGGAACGACTACATCGAGGCTAACCTTGGCGCTACTACCAACGTAAGCAAGCCTTGGTACTCTAAGGAGATGCAGAAGCAGCAGGCAGCTCAGTGGAGAAACAGCGCAACCGCATCGTTCCAGTGGAACACCATGTCAGGTTTCGGTCTCCAGACCAACCTCAACTATAACTGGTACGTAGGCTACACTACCAAGCAGCCTGATGAGTGGATCTGGAACGCACAGATTTCTCATACCCTCTTCAACAGGCAGGCAACCCTCACTCTCCTCGCTTATGATATCCTCGGAATGTCAAGGACCCTTACAGTCACTGACTCATCCAACTATCATCAGGAGTCACGCAGCAACACTCTCGGACGTTATGTGATGCTTACCTTCACCTGGCGTTTCGGTACCTTCGGTGGCCGTGGTGGTCGTGGAGGTTTCGGCGGTGGCCGTGGTGGTTTCGGCGGTGGCCGTGGCATGGGCGGCGGAATGCCTATGGGCGGTGGCCGTGGTATGGGCGGCGGAATGCCAATGGGCGGTGGACGTCCATTCTAAGGAAAGCGACCAAACGTTTAGTATATCGGCCAAAGTGCAAAGCATTTTGGCCGATTTCTTGCAACATAGGGCAGTATGTATTCATCTTTAATGCATAACTAACTAATTAAGTAGCAAGAAATGAAAAAGGTAATTGTAATTCTCGCATCTGCAGCACTTTTCTTCTGCTCATGCACAGGTGATGCTTGCAAGTGCACCACCAAGACCTTCAATAGTAAGGGTGAGGAGATAACTTCTGTGGTATCTACAACCAAGCTCTCTGAGGGCAAGAAATGCTCAGATCTTGAAAAGGCAGGTACACATGATCTCGGAGAACTTGGCAAGACCAAGGTAACTTGCAAGACAGTTTCGGAGTAATTTGAGGTACTTTTTGAGAATACTTCTGGGCGCAGTGTTCTGCGCTTCTGCAATATCGAAGCTCTTCTTCATGGAGAGCTTCGAATTGTATGTATTCTCCTTTCAACTGTTCAGTTTTGACCTTTGTTCCCTGGCGGCCAGGGTACTTGTCGCGGGCGAGCTGCTTCTCGGTCTCGGACTGATCAGCGGAATATGGCGCAGGACCATGAACTGGCTCTGTGCAGCCATGCTGGGCGTCTTTTCGCTCTTCCTGGCGTGGAGGACGCTCCTGGGCGACAGCGGCTCATGCCATTGCTTCGGAGACGTCCTGGACATGAACCCATGGCAGTCTCTGATAAAGAATGCCGTGCTCGCTGTCCTTCTCTATCTGGGCAGGGAAGCCCCGGAACGCGATCTGGCGCAGCTTATGTGCTCGTGGTTCCCTAAATTCCGAATTCGTGCATGTAGAATCATTACTGCATGCATACTTACCGCAGCGTCCTTCACGGTCGTGTTCGCTGTCTGTCCTCCAAGCTTCTACCATCGATGGGCCTCACATAGTCAGTATCTCTCTGAAGAGCAGTGGAGCGCATATTCCGATGAATATGGATATTCGGAGGGCAATCATATCGTGCTTTTCTTCAGCCCTCTCTGCGAGCATTGCCAGCACTGTGCTGCGAAGGTGAACACTATCCTTGAGAGGCATGCTGATCTCGACCTTTCCAGCATCCATGTCGTATTCATGGACCTCTACGACGATCCGGGTACGATGGATCGCGCGATCCCTTATTTCTATGAGCAGGCGGGAATCTCTGAACTGCCCCTCGACAGCCACAAGATAGGCTATGAGGACATGATTCCTATGACCGACGGAGTGCTTCCGCTGGTCTGTCTTTTCGAGGATGGAAAGCTGGTGAAGGAATATTCCTACAATACCCTCGACGAATCTGCGTTCGCGGATTTCGTACGCTGACCCTTATCGCCTTGTGATGAACCTCACTCCGAGAGAAAGGAAAAGGAGGAGGAAGAGGAAGGTGCTGATGCGGCCGATGATGTCGCCGTGGATCACGAACCAGGTATACTGGTCGTTCAGGTTGATACTTCCGCGCAGGGTCTGACGTTCCCACCAGTTGCTTTTCTCTATGATACGACCCTTCTGGTCGATGAAGCAGGAAATACCCGTATTCGCACATCTTGCTATGCTCCTTCGGGTCTCGATCGCGCGGAGGCTGGAGAAGCTGCAGTGCTGCTTGTAGCCCGGTGTGTTGCCCCACCATGCGTCGTTCGTGATCACTGCGAGTGCCTGTGCTCCCTTGTGCACGTAGCCTGTGCAGTACTCTCCGTATACGGACTCATAGCATATTGCGCAGCCGAGAGGGATCTCCTTTTGGCCGTCCTCTGAGTGATAGTTCAGCAACGAGATCTCAGGCTGACCAATGCAGTGCGCCATCACTCCGCCGAGTTTCTTGTCGACCTTGCTGAAGAACTTAGGGTAAGGCATGAGCTCAGTTCCGACCACGAGCTTGCTCTTGTGGAAGATGGATGTCTCGCCTGTGCAGTTCATCATCAGGGCCGAGTTGTGGGACTCATACCAGAGACCGTCAGTGCCGGTCTTGCGTGCTGTGTATGAAGGTGCATACCTTGACTCGATGTACTCCCAGCTTGACGCCCCGAAGAGGAAGTTGGCGTTCCTGTGGTCCTGGAGCATGGAGAGGTAGCTCTGCCAGCTCTTGCTGGTGGTTATGTCGTTGGTGATGATGTCGCTTGTGAAGGTCTCCGGAGCCAGGATTACGAGCGGCTCGGAACTCTCAGCTTCTCCGGATAGGGCCTCGTCGACCATGTCGATCAGTACCTGATTCTGACCGGCCTGGGTCATGGACTCGAACTTGGTGTATGGGTCGAAGTTCGGCTGTACGATGAGGAACTCGAGCGGATTCTCCTTCTCCTCGTAGCGGTTCCATATCACGGCCGACCAGATGAAAGGAGCGATGAACGCTGCCACGGTGCCGGAGATGGATGCGATCTTTGCAAGCGGATTCCATTTCACGAAGAACCTGCCGTCGGCGAGTGCGGACATCATGCCGAAGATGGACAGGTTGGTCGCCCATACCCAGAGCGAACCTCCGAGCGTGCCGGTGTACTCATACCACTGGATGCTGCGTATGCTGCGTGCGAACGCGTTTCCGAATACGAGCCATGGCCATGAGATCTGGGCTGTGGTGAAGTAGTACCTTTCCCATGCCATCCATGCGCACATGAGGAAGATGTATGGGAGTGCGCCCTTGTAGTGCTTCTTGCTGATGCGGAAGACTCCGAATACGACCGCCATCTGCAGGGCGTTCGCCGTGGCTGCGAAGATGCCTCCTCCTATGGTCGCGTTGCACACCCAGAAGGTGGTGATGAAGTTCCATACTGTGAAGCACAGGTAGTACTGCAGCCAGAAGAACTTCATCTTGTTGTCAGATGCTATCTTTTCGGCGCACAGCAACGGTACGAGGCCGAAAAGTGCGAAGAATCCGCAGTGTGGGATGAGGTAGGGAACTGACATGAGCACCGCCGTCAGGGCGAGCAATATCCATATAGTCGACTTCTTGTCCATCTTGCAAACGTATTTGCGCGAAGATACGAATTTTTATAGTAAATTTGTCCGATTTATACGCGTGCGCGAATGACTGTAATTGACATAGCAAAGGCTTTTGTGGTGGGAATATGCGTGTCGGTTCCTTTCGGACCGATCGCGATCCTGTCTATCCAGAACACCTTCAGCAAGGGAAGGAAGTCGGGTTTCGTTACGGGACTCGGCGCGACTGTCGTGGATACGACCTGGGCATTGGTGTCTGTTTTCTTTCTCGGTGTCGCAGAACAGCTGATGGATAGCCATACCACTCTGATTCAGCTATGCGGAGGGGCCATCCTGATCGGCATCGGTATATCGATGGGCATGTCGAATCCGTTCAAGAAACTTGACAAGACCCAGCAGTTGATAGATCATGTGTCTGCGAAGGACTTCATGAAGTCGGCGGCTATGGGCTTCTCGAATCCTGCGGCGGTCCTGATCATGTTCGCGATGGTCTCTGCCTTTGGCATCGATGTGTCTGCGGAGGACGGCTACAAGGTCATATTCGTGCTCCTCGCCATCGCAGGAGGCTCTGCGTCCTATTGGTTTACCTTCTCTGGTGTGTTCAGCAGGCTCAGGAAGGCAGTCAACCTCAAGGCCATACTCTGGATCAACAGACTTGCAGGTATAGCCGTCGTAGGATTCGGACTCTACTCGTTGGGACGTGGAATTATTAGCTTTATAAAACTCTAGGAAGAAATATGGGCGTAAAGGATATAGTTACTAACTGGATCGTCAGGAATCTCCTCGCAGCGGCAGCCCTTGTCGCCGTGATGCTCTTTCTTGCGATCGTTTCGCTAAAGTTCATCACCAAGCATGATCAGGTACTTACCGTTCCTGATTTCACCAATATGCAGGTCGCAGAGGCTCAGGCTCTCGCAGCGAGCTCTGGCGTGAGAGTGGAGGTCGCAGATTCGGTTTTCGTGAGGAGAATGGCGAAGGGCGCTGTCTACAGACAGGATCCTACTGCCGGTTCCGCAGTGAAGGAAGGCCGTAGAGTGCTGCTTGTGATCAATGCCGTGAATGCGAAGAAGGTGACGATGCCCAATGTCGTCGGCTGCTCTATGCGTCAGGCCAAGGCTGAGATTCTTTCCCGTGGCCTTCGTCTCGGCAATCTCATCTATGTGAACGACATGGCAACCAACAATGTCCTGAAGCAGCAGATCCGTGGAAGGGACGTGCGTCCTGGAACACAGATAGATAGCGAGACAGCAGTGGATCTCGTGGTCGGCCTCAGCAGCAACGACAATACTACCAGCGTCCCTAAGGTGATAGGACTAAAGTCTACTCCTGCAGTGGACGTCGTCCATGACTACTCTCTCAACGTGAAGAGGATGGTATATGACGACAGCGTTCTCAACTATGCTGATACACTCGACGCAGTTGTCTACAGACAGTCTCCGGAGACCAGCGATACTCCTACCCTCATGGGCAGCGAGATGACGCTCTACCTTACCGTGAACCCAGAAAGGATCCCTAAGAGATAGGCATGGCAGACAACAGATTCCTGGAATACGACGACGAGGCACTCGACGGCTTCGATTCGGCTGCAGTAGGTGACGAGGTTGCCTACGAGGACGAACAGCAGGAGATGTTCGAGCATTATCGCTTCGACATAGCCTCTGGTCAGGAGCCTATGAGGGTTGACAAATATCTTGCGACCCACATGGAATACACCTCCCGCCACAGGATACAACTCGCAATCAAGTCCGAATACATACGCGTTAACGACAAGATCGCAAAGGCGAACTGCATCATCCGCCCGGGCGATGTGGTGACCTTCGTCATGCCATATCAGAGGAGGGGATTGGAGATTCTTCCGGAAAACATCCCTCTCAACGTGGTCTATGAGGATGACGACGTGCTCGTCATAAACAAGCCTGCGGGAATGGTCGTCCACCCTGGCCATGGACATTTCAGCGGCACTCTCGTGAACGCTCTGGCTTTCCATCTTGGCATATCACAGGGTCCTGATGCTGAGGACGAGAGGATGGGCGTGCTCGTTCATCGTATCGACAAGGATACCTCGGGACTTCTCGTCGTCGCGAAGAATGAGGAATCACAGCTCAATCTCGCAAAGCAGTTCTTCGTACACAGCATTGACCGTCGCTACGTTGCAATCGTATGGGGCAATCTCAAGGATGATGAAGGTACTATCACCGGCAACATCGGTAGAGATCCTAACGACAGGATGAGATTCAAGGTGTTCCCTGATGGCGACTACGGCAAGCATGCCGTGACCCATTACAAGGTGCTTGAGCGCTTCGGCTTCGTGACCGTGGTGGAGTGTCGTCTCGAGACCGGACGTACCCACCAGATACGTGTGCATTTCAACTATATCGGCCACCCGCTCTTCAATGACGAACGCTACGACGGCGCCGAGATACGCAAGGGTACAATATACGCGAAGTATCGTCAGTTCATCGAGAACTGCTTCAAGCTCCTGCCGCGCCAGGCTCTGCATGCGAAACTGCTCGGTTTCGACCACCCTCACACGCATCAGCACATAGTGTTCGATTCGGAGCTTCCTGCCGATATGCAGGCCCTGATCGAGAAGTGGCGTGCATACGCAAGTAACATGAAAGAATTCGAGGAATGAAAAATACCGCTTTGTTCCCAGGATCATTTGATCCGTTTACCGCAGGTCATCTCAATATCCTGAAGAGGGCCTTGACCATGTTCGACGAAGTCGTGGTCGCAGTCGGTGTGAACCAGGATAAGAGAGGCTTCTTCACCAATGAGAAGAAACTCGAGATCATCAGTCAGGCTACGGCTGGCATGGAGAATGTCCGTGCCATCGCATACGATAATCTCACCATCGACACCTGCCGTGAACTCGGAATCAGGCACATCGTCCGTGGCGTGAGAAATATGATAGACTTCGAGAACGAGCGTGCGATCGCAGATGCGAACCGCAGGCTCGCTCCGGAGGTAGAGACCATCATCATCCCGACCGCGCAGGAGTTCGCACATATCTCCAGCACCGCGGTCAGGGACATCATCAAGCATAACGGGGACGCTTCAATGTTCCTTCCAGAAGGTGTAGAGCTATGAGAAGACTGTTCGCAACTCTCCTGATCCTTTTCTCTGCTGTCGAGGCGTTCGCTCAGGTCGACAGCCTGAAGATGGCCGCTCTGGGCTCGAAGCTCGATGAGTATGTCGAGGCCATCCATGCACAGCCTCTCGATGAGCAGGCCGTCGAGGTCGACTATATCATCGGCAGCTGCGAGGATCCGGTCTTGCGCGAATACATAGCTAACGATCTTTACCGCCGTTTCCATGATTCCAAGGTCATGGGCTCGGAGAATGTCGCGGTGCATATTTTCGACGAGTGGTTCGCGAAGGGGGGAATGAAGATGGCCAGCGACACTGACTATCTCACTGCGCAGATCTTTGCCGAGTTCAACCGCATGTCACTCATCGGGAAGCAGGCACCGTCTCTCGAGCTATACGACAGGGAAGGTAGCCGTGTCGTGATCGAGCCGGGCCGCAACGGAAGGGGCTCAGTGGTATATTTCTTTGATACGGACTGTCCGAAATGTAGCGTGGAGAGCACTCTGCTTCGTCCGATATTGGAGAAGGACGCTTATCCGGTGGACGTGTATCTTGTATGTACCACCAACGATAGGGAAAAGTGGGCAAAGTATACCTTCAAGCTTCCTGAGCTTAATCGTACGAGAGTGTTTGAGGTGCATGACGATGACCTCACCTTCGATTACCAGATGAAATACGGCGTCATCAAGACTCCTCTTCTCTTCCTCATCGACGAGGACGGTACCATCATCGGACGAAACCTCAATGCCGGGGCATTGGATCGTATGCTCTCAGACAGGTATATCGCTCCGGAGCTCGAGTATGGTCATGATGATTCGATGGAGTTCTATGATACGGTGTTCTCTGTATATGATGAACTCACCGCGGAGGATTTCATGGTCGTTGCCGACCATATCGAGAATCGTACTCTCGGCGAGAGAAGCGATACGACCATGTACCGTCAGATGATGGGAGACCTGCTCTATTATGTGACCAACCGTAGGGACGAAGGTATCAAGAATGCCATCCTTGACTTCACGAATTCGAAGATCCTTTCTCGTAAGGACATCTGGAGAAGCGATGACGATGCTCTCAAGATTGTGACACTCGCAGAGTTCCTGCAGAGTCTCGCGCAGAAGGCGGCGATAGGTGAGAGGGTTCCGGATGTCACTCTCAAGGGAGAGCTTCGCAGCCGTTGGCACAAGGATGGACGTACTTGCACCCGCAAGATCAGGAACTTCCGTGCGCAGGAGAATATCATTCTTTTCTATGTAGATGGTTGCAAGGACTGCGCTGCCGAGAAGGCTGCCGTTGAGGGCTACCTCGCCAAAAACAAGAAGACCAGGATATTCCTGGTCAACATGCAGTCGGCTATCGATGCCAACCCTGATCTTGTCGAGTCTTTCGACCTTTCTGCGTCACCTTTCCTGATTGCTTACGACTTCAGGGGCATCGTGACGAGAAAGTACTTTACAATTGCCAATCAATAGGAGTCTTGCCTTCGGCAGTGAGCATCTCGTTCGCTTTCGAGAAGTGGCGGCACCCGAAGAACGCGCCTCTGGCGAGCGGTGACGGATGTGCTGCGGTGAGGACATGGTGTCTGCTTGAATCTATCAGCGCGGCTTTCGTCCTCGCAAAATTGCCCCAGAGCATGAATACTGTGCCTTCCGTGTTGTCGGATAGATATCTGATCACCGCATCCGTGAACTCTTCCCACCCTATTCTGCTGTGAGAAGCAGCTTTGTTGGCTTCGACCGTGAGTATGGCGTTGAGCATCAGGACTCCCTGCTTAGCCCAGTTCTCCAGGTTAGGACGTCCGCTCATGCGTATGCCCAGGTCGGTCTCGATTTCCTTGAAGATGTTCTTCAGGGATGGGGGAGCCGGTACTCCGTCAGGAACGGAAAAGGATAGGCCCATAGCCTGGCCGGGGTTGTGGTAAGGATCCTGTCCGAGGATCACTACCTTGACCTGGCTGAGCGGAGTGAGGTCGAAGGCGCGGAAAATCTGGCTTCCTGGAGGGTAGATTGTCTTGCCTGCACCCTTCTCGGCGTGCAGGAACCTTACTAGATTCTCGAAGTACGGCTTTTCGAATTCTTCTGCCAGCGCTGCCTTCCAGCTGCTTTCGATCTTAACGTTCATTTGATGTTTTTACTCCTGCCGGTACTGGTAGTAAGTGAAATTGTCCTGCTCTGCAGGACCCCTTCCTTTCGCTTCGCGAAATTCCCTCCCTCTTATGTTGCCGAGGGTGGCACAAATTTCTTTACTACCAGTACCGGCAGGTCTCATTGTTAGAAAATGAAGGAGATGACGTCGTCTATGTTCTTCACATAGTGGAAGTCAAGGCCCTTTACGTAGATTTCCTGGATGTCCTCGACGTCCTTGCGGTTCTCCTCGGAGATTACGATGGTGTGGACTCCGGAGCGTTTCGCTGCGAGGATCTTCTCCTTGATGCCGCCCACTGGAAGAACCCTTCCGCGGAGTGTCATCTCGCCGGTCATCGCGATACCGCTCTTGATCTTCTCGCCCCTGAAGGCAGATACCATCGAGCTCACCATGGTTATTCCGGCAGACGGTCCGTCCTTTGGAACCGCACCTTCCGGAACATGGACATGGATGTCCTTCGCCGAGAAGTCCTCGTAAGAGAGGCCGGTCATCTCAGGATGTGCCTTTATATATTGGTACGCGATGGTCGCTGACTCCTTCATCACGTCGCCGAGGTTTCCGGTCATGGTGAGGGCGCCCTTGCCTTTGCTTACGCTGCTCTCCACGAAGAGAATCTCTCCTCCCATCTCTGTCCATGCGAGGCCGGTGACGACACCAGGGGCCTCGTTGCCCTTCTGGAGGTCATGGGAGTTGGTAGGCAGGCCAAGATATTCCTTGAGGTGCTCCTTCTTGATGCTTACTGGATGCTCCTCCTCGAGGGCGATCTTCTTTGCGGTCACGCGTGCAATCTTCGCGATCTGCTTCTCGAGGCCACGTACTCCGGACTCGTGGGTGTACTTGTCTACGATCTCGTTGAGGGTGGTCTTGTCTATCTTGAGCTGGCTCTTGTCGAGTCCATGCTCCTTTATCTGCTTAGGGATGAGGTAGCTCTTCGCGATCTCCACCTTCTCCTCAGCGAGGTAGCCACTCACGTTGATCATCTCCATCCTGTCCTTGAGAGCAGGCTGGATGGTCGAAGTTGTGTTCGCAGTGGTGATGAAGAGCACGTTCGACAGGTCGTAGTCGATGTCGAGGTAGTTGTCATGGAACGCGGTGTTCTGCTCAGGGTCGAGGGCTTCGAGAAGAGCAGATGAAGGATCGCCCTTGAAGTCGCTGCTGATCTTGTCGATCTCGTCGAGAACGATGACGGGGTTGGAGGTTCCTGCACGGTTGATACCGTTGAGGATGCGGCCAGGGAGTGCACCTACGTAGGTCTTCCTGTGTCCACGGATCTCCGATTCGTCATGGGTTCCGCCGAGTGCGATCCTGACATACTTTCTGCCGAGCGCACGCGCAATGCTCTTGCCGAGGCTGGTCTTGCCGACGCCCGGAGGGCCATAGAGGCAGAGGATAGGGGATTTCATGTCACCCTTGAGCTTGAGTACGGCAAGGTACTCGATGATTCTCTCCTTGACTTTCTCGAGGCCGAAGTGATCCTCGTCGAGGACCTTCTGGGCGTTCTTGAGGTCGAGGTTGTCCTCGGAAATCTGTCCCCATGGGAGGTCGAGCATGAACTGTATGTAGTTGTACTGGATGCTGTAGTCCGGAGAGCTTGGGTTGTATCTCTCGAGCTTGGCCATCTCCTTCTCGAAGATTTCCTGTACGGCAGGTGACCAGAGCTTCTCCTCGGCTCTTGCGCGGAAGCGGTCGAAGTCCTCCATCTCGTCCATTCCGAGCTCTTCCTGGATGGTCTTGAGCTGGTTGTTGAGGTAGTATTCCCTCTGCTGCTGGTCGATCTCGGTCTTGACCTTTGCGTTGATGTCCTGCTTGATCTTGAGGAGCTCGATCTGGGTGTCGAGGCAGCGCAGGAGCCTCATGGCCCTTGCCGGGATGTTGTCAAAGCCGAGAAGCTCGACCTTGTCCATGTAGTTCTCCACCTCGATGGTGGTGGCGATGAAGTTCACGAGGAACTCGAAATCGTCAATGCTCCTGAGCGCGGCCTGGGTCTCCTTAGGTGCGAAGGCTCCCATCTTCATGATGGTGAGGGCCTTGTCCTTGAGTGAATCGGATATGACCTTTATCTTGGTAGGGTCTGCTCCTTCCATCGTGTCGTCGAGGTAGCTGACGCGGCCGAGCATGTATGGCTCGTACTCGACGATCTGCTCGAGTTGGAAACGTCTGATGCCCTGGAGTATGGCAGTGACAGTTCCGTCAGGCATCTCGAGGGTCTTCATGACTCTGGCGACGGTGCCGTGGGTGAAGAGGTCTCCGATCTTCGGATCCTCTACTGACAGGTCGTTCTGTGGCACGGCTCCGAGGAAGAGGTTGTGCTTCTCCGCATCCTCGATGAGCCTGAGCGACTTTTCCCTGCCTATGGTAATAGGGTAAATGCTGCCAGGGAACAGGACTGCGTTCCTCAGTGCCAGGATTGGCAGAGAGTCTGGCAGTTCCGAAACGTCCACCTTAGGTAATCCTTCCCCCTGCATCACCGGAATGATGCTCACTTCTGCGCCTGGCTGGGCAAATATCTCATTGAAATCTCTCATAATTCTAGGTTTACTGACAAAATGGCAGACCTTCCCCTGGAAGACCTGCGATAATTATATAAGGTCAATCTCCGTGCCATTCCAAATATAGACTGATTTTTAATTATTTATTTTGCATTTCAAAAACTTTGGCGTACTTTTGCAGGGTTATACCCTTTATTGACAAAACATTAGAAAAATATATAAGGAATTATGACTAAAGCAGATATTGTCAGCGCGGTAGCAGCGGCTACCGGTATTGAGAAGATCACAGTTCAGACTGTCGTAGAGTCATTCATGGAGACAGTCAAGGGATCGCTTGCAGAGGGAGAGCCAGTTTACCTCCGTGGTTTCGGTAGCTTCATCATCAAGCACAGAGCAGAGAAGGCAGCTCGCAACATCACCAGGAATACCACCATCACCATTCCTGAGCATGACATCCCAGCTTTCAAGCCAGCGAAGACTTTCGTGGCAGAGATCAAGAAGTAAGAAAACATTTTTAAAACCTTAATATTATGCCAAACGGAAAAAAGCACAAAAGGCATAAAATGGCTACGCACAAGCGTAAGAAGCGCCTTCGTAAGAATAGACACAAGAAGAGAAAGTAATCTTGCAGTGTCTGCCATTTTAGCAGATTGCTAAGTTGAAAGGCTGGCCTGGTTTTGGTCGGCCTTTTGTTTTGCCAAATAGTTCCTATGGAGTCTGAATCAGTAAAAGATCTGATCGTTGACGTAGAGTCAACCGAAGTGTCGATTGCGCTGATGGAGAACCATCGCCTGATCGAGCTCAACAAGGAGTCCAGCCAGGGACACAGATTCTGCCTCGGAGATGTATATCTCGGAAAGGTCAAGAAACTGCTTCCATCCCTGAACGCTGCCTTTGTCGATATCGGAGACGAAAAGGAGGCATTTGTACATTATCTCGACCTGGGACTGTATTTCAATGCTTACGACGAGTTCGTGAAGCGTATCAATCCCAACACTGACCACAAGGGCATGTACTCCCACATCAAGTTGGAGTCACCTCTGCCAAAGGAGGGCAAGATCGAAAACGTCCTCAGCGTAGGTCAGATGATACTCGTACAGATCGTCAAGGAACCGATTTCGACTAAAGGTTCGAGACTGACTGCGGAAATTTCATTGGCAGGACGCAATATTGTACTGCTCCCTTTCGCAAACAAGGTGAGCGTATCCCAGAAGATCTCCTCGAAGGAGGAGAAGAGAAGACTTGAGCTGCTAGTCAAGAACATTCTTCCACGAAACTATGGTGCCATCATCCGCACTGCTGCGGAGGGCAAGAGCTCGGAGATCCTCGATGCGGAGCTCCTCTCTTTGGTCAAGAAGTGGGAAGATTCATGGCGTAAGCTCGCGAGATCCAAGGCAGTCCAGCTGCTCTTTACTGAGTACAGCAAAGCCACTGTCGTACTTCGCGACCTGCTGAACGACTCATTCAGCAACATCTATGTGAACGATGAGAACACATACGAGGAGGTGCGCAAGTACGTTTCACTCATCTCCCCTGAACAGGAGAAGATAGTGAAGCTCTACAAGGAAAAGACTCCGATCTTTGACCATTTCGAGGTCACCAGACAGATCAAGAGTTCCTTCGGAAAGGTGGTGCCTATCAAACAGGGGGCATATCTTGTGATCGAGCACACGGAAGCATTGCACGTAGTTGACGTGAACAGCGGTACCCGCTCGAAGAACAAGGAGCAGGAACAGAACACCTACGACGTCAACTGTTACGCTGCAGAAGAGATTGCACGCCAGATGAGGCTGCGAGACATGGGAGGTATCGTGATCGTCGATTTCATCGATATGGAGACGAACGAGCACAGGAATAACCTCTTCAAGTACATGCAGGAGCTCATGGCGACCGACAGGGCAAAGCACAACGTGCTGCCTCTTACCAAGTTCGGTCTTATGCAGATCACCCGACAGAGGGTGCGTCCGGCGACCGAGATCAACACCCAGGAAGTGTGTCCGGTATGTAACGGAACAGGTAAGATTTCTTCGAGCGTCGTGATCGACGAGACCATCGAGCGCAAGCTCTCTGGACTTGTGTCAGAAAACGCAGACAGGTCTCTCACTCTAAAGGTTAGTCCGATACTCGGTGCTTACCTGAAGAAGGGATTGTTCAATTCCATCTATGCAAAGTGGAAGAAGAAGTACAAATGCGGACTAAAGATCGTGGAAGTCACTGACTTCACAGTCCTGCAGAATGAATTTTATGATGAAAATGGAGCCAAGCTTGATTAGCTTGGCTTCTTTTTTGTATATTTGTCGGCTGTGTTTTTACAGGTAGACAATGGCAAAGAAAAAGAAGACAGGCGTCGCGGTTGATCCCGAGTATCTCCGCAAGCAGAAGGCGGCACTTGTTCGCAAGAACCGTCAGGTCCTCTATTTCAACGACAGCGAGCTCGCTGCCATCTCTGCGTACTGTGACAAGTTCAAGGTCCGTTCGAAGTCTTCTCTACTCAGGGAGATAGTGATGGAGAAGATAATTTCGGAACTTGAGGACAACCACCCAACATTGTTTTAATTTTTTAACGATTATATCCCTATGGAAAGAAGAGATTTCCTCATTAAGTCAGGTATCGCCGCTGCAGCCGTTGCTGTTGCACCTAAGACCCTCCTCGCCAGTGAGTCTGCAGAATACAGCCTCGCAGTACCTCAGGGCGCGGTGAACGATTACAAGGTAACCAAGGACGAGACCAAGAACGGTATCCGCACCGTTGTTGCGACTCCTTCAGCAAAGGTTTGCTCAAAGCAGGTTGACATCGAAATCGATACCAAGAGCAAGACCATCGTAAGCTGCAAGTTCACTGGCGGTTGCCCAGGTAATGCTGTCGGCCTTTGCTCTCTCATCAAGGGTATGAAGGTCTCAGACGTAATCTCTAGGCTCAAGGGCACTCCTTGCGCAAAGCGCGGTACCTCTTGCCCTGATCAGCTTGCAATGATCCTTGCGTCACTCAAGTAAGACCCTGGCTCATCAAAGAAGAAATTGCGACCTCGGAAGGGGTCGCAATTTTTTTACTTCAATACCACTCTCTCGATTCTTCGAGGAACAGATGTAAGTATCTCGTAAGGTATGGTTCCTAGGATTTCTGCGAGTTCGTTTACGCTCGGGTCCTTTCCGAAGATTGTGACGGTGTCTCCGACCTCGGCGTGGACGCCGGTAATGTCAAGCATGCACATGTCCATGCAGATGTTTCCTATGGTAGGAACCCTATGGCCGTTCAGCAAGAAAGAGCAGTTTCCTCGTCCGAGATGGCGGTCGAGGCCGTCAGCGTAACCCACCGGGATGGTGGCTATGGTCGTGCCTTCCTCAGAAATTTTGCCCCATCGTCCGTATCCTATGCTGCCCTGGCCAGGCTGGAGATGCTTTATCTGGAGAATCTTGCATTTGAACGACGCGACCGGAGCGAGCTTGACTCCCGGAACGGCGCTGACACCGTATATGCCGATGCCGAGCCTGACCATGTCGAACTGATATTCGGTGAACCTCTCGATACCGGCGGAGTTGAGCACGTGGTACATCGGCTTGTATCCGAGACTTCCGCTGATTTTGTCTGCGTTCTCCTGGAACATCCTTATCTGTGCGAGAGTGTATTCATCCTCCTGAGGGTCGTCGGCGACCGAAAGGTGGGTGTAGATGGACTTCACTCGCACGTAAGGGCAATATTTGAGGTAGTCGAGCAGTTCACCTATCTCTTCTGTCATGAAGCCAAGGCGGTGCATGCCCGTGTCAAGCTTGATGTGGATGGGGAAGTTCTTGATTCTCCTCACCCTGAGCAGATCGATGAGCGCCTTGAGGGTGTAGAGGTTCGGAATTCCGGGCTCAAGCTGGTAGTCGATTATCTCTTTGAAGAAGTCAGTTCCGGATGTGAGCACAAGTATAGGTGTCATGATGCCGCCCTTGCGCAGCTCCACGCCCTCGATAGGGAGTGCCACTGCGAGGTAGTCGGCACCTTCGTCTCTCATCATCTTGGCGAACTCCAATGCGCCGTGGCCATAGGCATTTGCCTTCACGAGCACAAGCATCTTGGTCGAAGGGAAAAGCTTCGACCTGAAGTACCTGTAGTTTTCACGGCAATTGGGGAGATTCAACTCCAACCTTGAGAAATCGTTGTTCTCCATCCTGGATCTTTGCTAGAGCATTATCGCAGCTGCGATCTTGTCTGCTGTCTGACGGTCCTTGAGGTAGGTCACGATCTCGAGGCCGAATGCTACCGCATGTCCTGCACCGCTGGCGGTGATTACTCTGCCGTCGGTGATGACGCCCGTCTTTCTATAAATGGCTCCTGCAGCTGGGATAGGTGCTTCCATTCCAGCATAGCAAGTCATTTCCTTTCCGGCAAGCGTGCCTTCCTTCATTTTCGATGCAAGTACAAGTGCCGGTGCCGCGCAGATCGCCGCCACAGCGCCACCCTCTGCATAATGAGCGTTCATGAGCTTCATGAGCACTTCGTTTGCCGCGAGGTTGCTTGAGCCAGGCATTCCGCCAGGGAAGATCATTATGTCCTCGGCGCTGGTGCCTTCAGTCTCGACGACGTGAAGGAACTCGCTGAAGTTGAGTTCTGCGAGCATCGGTACCTTGTGTGAGCTGGTGACGAAGTTGTCATCGTTGAGGCATACTGTCTTGACCGGTACGCCTGCCCTTACGAGCATGTCATAAGGTGCGAGAGCCTCGGTTTCTTCGAAACCGTCAGCCAGAAAGATATAGACTCCTTTCATAAGAAAAATGCTGTTGAGATACCAGGATTCGAACCTGGACTAGAGGAACCAAAATCCCATGTGCTACCTTTACACCATATCTCAATTCCGTTGACAAAGATAGTTAAACTTTCGTTGAAAGAAAAAGTTTGTTAAATTCGCGGCCGTAATATAAAATGACAACTATGGCAGATGTACAATTCTGGACGATCATCCCGTTCATCATCATGCTCCTGGTCATTGCAGTGGCTCCTCTCACTGTAGAGAAGTTCTGGGAAAGCAATCTCCACAAGCTGTATGTGACGCTTGCAATCGCCGTTCCAACCGCGATCCTGCTCGTATGCATTGGTCTCGGTGAGAATCTCGTTCATCAGATTCTCTTCGACTATGTACCATTCATAATCCTGCTTCTCGCGCTTTTCGTCGTGACCGGAGGTATCAACATCCGTGGTGATATCGCGGCTACTCCAGTGGTGAATACGGTAATCCTCGGCGTAGGATTCCTTCTCGCATCCATCATCGGTACTACCGGAGCTGCAATGCTCCTTATCCGTCCCCTTCTCGAGATCAACCAGCAGAGGACAAGGAAGGTCCACACGGTGCTCTTCTTCATTGCGCTCGTCGCCAACTGCGGTGGTATCCTTACCCCGCTCGGAGATCCACCTCTCTTCCTTCTCTACCTCAGGGGCGCACCATTCACCTGGTTCTCAAGCCTCGTGCCTCAGTGGGCTACCGCAGGCGTGATCCTCCTCGTGCTCTACAACATCGTCGATACCCTCCAGTATAAGAAGGAGCCTATCCATGCAATCGCAAAGGATAACGCGGAGACTACTCCTATCACCATGAGCGGTGGAATCAACTTCATCTACATCATGCTCATCGTGGCGTCTGTGATCTTCCTCAACGAGGGCTTCATTCCTGTCATGGGTGAGCACGATTGCCCTATCTACATCAAGTTCCTCAGGGAATATGCGCTCATTGCGATCATTCTCCTCTCTCTCCACACTACGAAGAAGGAAGTACGTGAGCTCAACAAGTTCTCATGGGAGCCTATCCTCGAGGTCGCAATCCTCTTCGTGGGTATCTTCACCACCATGACCCCAGCACTGATCTACCTCAATGCAAATGCCGCGTCTCTCGGTCTCGACCAGCCATGGCAGTTCCTCTACTGCACAGGTGTGCTCAGCTCGTTCCTCGACAATGCTCCTACAGCCGTAGCCTTCCATACGGTGGCTTCAGGTCTTCCTATTGCGGAGGGTACTGACGTCGTGGCAGGCATCTCAGAGTCCATCCTCGAGGCAATCTCTGTCGGCGCTGTATTCTTCGGTGCGATGACCTACATCGGCAACGGTCCTAACTTCATGGTCAAGTCCATCGCCGAGCAGAGCGGAGTGAAGATGCCGGACTTCTTCGGTTACATCCTGAAGTTCTCCCTCATCGTACTCCTCCCAGTGTACGTGATAGTACAGCTTCTCTTCGTATAATCGACTGACTGTCAATAATATCATATACGGACGGCTCCCCCGGAAGAGGGAGCCGTCCGTATGCTATTATGCTGATTATAAGGTTTTTACTATCTCTTTGCTCTGAAGAACTCCGTGACTATAGCAGAACATTCGTCAGCGAGAACACCGCTGGCGACTTCTGTTTTAGGGTGCATCAGAGAAGGGGAGAAACGCGTGTAGCCGCGCTTGGGGTCCGATGCTCCGTATACGACCCTTCCGACCTGACACCATGCTATCGCGCCGGCGCACATGGGGCATGGCTCCACGGTGACATAGAGGGTGCAGTCGGTGAGATACTTTCCTCCGAGTGCGCTTGTCGCGGCGGTGATGGCGAGCATCTCGGCGTGGGCGGTAGGGTCATGGAGGCACTCCGTCATGTTGTGTCCCCTTGCTATGACCTCGCCTTCTTCCCTGGTTCCTGGCCCATGGCATACGAGTACGGCGCCGATGGGCACCTCGTCCTCCTCTGCTGCGGCCATAGCCTCAGCGAGCGCTTCGCGCATGTATCTTTCGTCAAGTGTCATAGCTGTCTGTTTTCCGCAAATGTAACAAAAAAAGAGACCGATTGAAATCTCAACCGGTCTCCTGTTATTTCTTCCGCTCTGGATTATTCTGCTGGAGAAATTGCGCCCATTGGGCAAACGCTTGCGCAAGTACCGCAGTCTACGCATGCATCAGCGTCGATGCAATAGATGTCACCTTCCTTGATTGCACCCTGAGGGCACTCGCCTGCACATGTTCCACATGCTACGCAGTCATCTGAAATCTTGTAAGCCATAATTCTTTATTGTTTTATTGTGGTTAATTTTCTTTCGGCTTCCTTTTTGTAATACTTAGGATAGCGAGACAAATTTATGCGTTTTATTTGAATTTACAAACATCAAAAGAAGTATCTTTGCAGCCATGAAACGTATCTCAACAATACTTACAGCGGCGTTCCTGTTCATATCCTCATTCGCAGGAGCCCAGAATACCTTTGGTGACATCGTGTCTTTCAACGAGACCGTACATAATTTCGGCGAGGTCCAGCTCGTTGACGGAGCTGTCAGCTGTAGCTTTACTGTTACGAACATCAGCAACAAGCCTCTTGCAATCCTTAGCGTGGTGAGCTCATGCGGATGTACCGACGTGGATTGGACCAAGGAACCTCTCGCTCCGGGAAAGTGCGGTACTATCAGCGCGACCTACAGTAACGATGAAGGCCCTTATCCTTTCGACAAGACCCTCACAGCTTACTTTTCAGGCATGAACAAGCCTGTGATCCTCAGACTCAGGGGCGTGTCTGTACAGAAGAAGGAGACGCTTGAGAAGGCTTATCCTGTCCATCTTGGAAATTTCGCCCTCAAGGAGACGGAAATCAAGTGCGGCAACCTCGAACAGGGCGGGACCATGTATGAGGAAATGCTCGTCGCTAATATCGGCAAGACTGACCTCAAGGTAGATTTCAAGGATGTGGATCCTGATCTTTCAATCAAGGTCAGCCCGAATCCTATTCCACCTGGTGCGACTGCAAGGCTTCAGTATAGTGTGAAGGCAAATCGCAGCAAATGGGGCAAGAACAGGTACTATGCGACTCCTGTAGTTGCGGGCAAGGCTCAGAAGAGGCTCTCAATATGGGCGGTGACCAAGGAGAACTTCTCCGGCATGACCAAAGCCGAGAAGGATAATGCTTCTCGTCCTATGTTCGATTCCAGCACTTATAACTTCGGTACGGTGAAAGCGGGAAAGAAGATTGAGGCAAGCTTCACCGTCAATAATAAAGGTAAGAGCGAATTCAAGGTATATAAGGTGGACTCTGACACCAAGGGCGTAAGCAATGGCGCGTTCCCTGTCGTAGCTGCCGGCGGCAAGGCTACATGGAAATGTACTCTCGATACTACCGGTTATCCTAAGGGTGAGGCTCTCGTGATCCTTACTCTCATAACGAACTCACCGAACAGGCCACTCGTGACCCTGTTCCTTACCGGAATGATAGAATAAATGATTTCTGTGGCAGGATTATTCTTTGATTCACTTCTGAATGCGATCCTCATCTCCGGCCTGGTGGTCGTGATGATGATGATGATCGAATCACTCAACATAGAATCGCGTGGCGGCCTGTTCGGCGGCCTGAGGAAGAGTCGTGTGGGGCAGGTGCTCTGTGCGGCCCTTCTTGGTTCGATGCCCGGCTGCATGGGTGGATTCGCAGTGGTCTCTCTCTACACTCATGGACTTATGTCCTTCGGTGCCCTGGTGGCGATGATGATTGCAACTGCCGGAGATGAGTCGTTCGTGATGCTGGCTATGATACCGAAGGATGCGATATGGATACTTGTGCTGACCTTCGGCATTGCAGTGCTTGCCGGAATCATTGTTGACCGATTCTATAAAAAGCCTCTCCAGACCCACTGCGGCGAGGAATTTACCGTACATGATGCAGATTGCTGCGAACATGAGCATGACCATCACCACGAGGCGGAGTGCGAACATGAGCATCATCATGGACGTCACCTTACGTGGAAGCGTGCGTTGATGTTCGTCGGTGTGGGACTCTTTCTCGCGGCGCTGGGACTCGGGCTGTTGGAGCACGAACATGAGTCGGAAATTGCGGAAGTCGCGACGACCGGCGGAATCAACCTGCTGAGCGAGGACTGGATGAACGTTCTCTTCGCCTTCCTTGGCGTGCTGGTCCTTGGCGTGCTCATCTTTGCTTCAGACCATTTCGTGGAGGAACATCTCTGGAGGCATATCATAGTAAAGCATCTTCCTACCATATTCGCATGGACATTCGGGGTGCTCTTTGCTCTCAGTCTCGTGCTGACTTTCCTCGATATAGAGGACTGGATAGTCAGCAATACCTTGCTGATGATACTTCTGGCGGCAGTCGTGGGTATCATACCTGAATCCGGACCGCATCTTGTCTTCGTCACGCTCTATGCGTCAGGTATCCTTCCTCTGCCCGTGCTACTTGCAAGCTGTATCGCTCAGGATGGACATGCCGGTCTCCCTCTTCTTGCGGAGAGCAAGAGGAGTTTCGTCATTGCAAAACTTATAAATTGCGTGCTCGCTGTCGCAGTGGGCGTGGTGGCGATGCTGCTGATCCGCTAGAATTTACTGAACTGAGCGCGGATAAGCGGCCAGATAGGATGTTCAAGGAATGATGCCGATGGAGTAGCAGAGATGTCCTTGCCGTTTCTCGAAACCGTCATGTCGGCACCTTCTACAGGAGTGAGCATGATTGCTACAGCGGTCTTCGGCAGTATGCTGTATATGTAAGGGAGAAGTTTGGTGGTGATTTCCGGGAGTAGGTCCTGATCGACGGCAATGCGTATGAGCTTGAGAGAACTTATCTCGTCGAAACTGCTGAATATGGCTTCGAGCTCCTGATAGCTTGCAACTATGTTCTGGGCATAGGCATTAAAGACCTGACCTTGGGCTGTGAGCTCGACAGATCCTCGCTTTCTTTCGAACAGCTTTACGTCGTAGGCTTTCTCGATCTCGGATATGTTCTGGCTGACCGCTGGCTGTGAAATGCCAAGCTTGCGGGCGGCGGCAGTGAAACTGCCTTCGTTCGCTGCTGATAGAAACACTTTTATCCTGAAATCTTCGAACATGTTGACAAATTTAGCAAAGAATGGCTTACATTCGTATGTTTTTTTGCTTTGAACATGTAATAAACCGGCATGAGGCTGCGTCTAACATGCAGATGTTTGAAATATTATACCTACAATAACATGAAAAAATTTATCATCTCAGCAATCGCTCTTGCCGCATCGGCATTTGCCTTTGCCCAGACTCCGCTCCCAAACGATCCTGAAGTTCGTGTCGGAAAGCTTGAGAACGGTCTTACCTATTACATCCGTCATAACGACAAGCCTGCCGAGAGGGCAGACTTCTACCTCGTTTCCAATGTCGGAGCTATCCAGGAAGGACCTGGACAGGACGGTCTTGCACATTTCCTTGAGCACATGTGCTTCAACGGACTCAAGAATCTTCCTGGAAAGCAGATGCTTGAGTACCTCCAGAGTATCGGCGCATCTTTCGGTGGCAACATCAACGCTTCCACCGGAGTGGAGGTTACCCAGTACATGCTCAACAACATTCCTATCGTTCGTGAGGGCGTCGTAGATACCTGTCTTCTCGTGATGCATGACTATTCTCACTTCGTAGTGAACGACCCTGTCGAGATTGACAATGAGAGGGGAGTCATACTCGAGGAGAAGAGGACCCTCAACACAGCAAGCTGGAGAATGTTCGAGCAGAGTGCACCATATCTCTATGGCGACACCAAGTATGCTACCACCAATATCATCGGTTCAGAAGAGAACCTCAAGACCTTCAAGCCTGAGACTCTCGTGGACTTCTATCAGACTTGGTATCGTCCGGACAATCAGGCTGTGATCGTGGTCGGAGACATCGACGTGGACCAGATCGAGGCAAAGCTCGTGAAGCTCTTTGCTGACATCCCAGCACCTGTCAACCCTCGTCCGAAGGAAGTAATCACAATTCCTGACAACGTAGATCCTATCATCGCCGTCCTTACCGACGCCGAGCTCACCAATAATGAGTTCGAGATTGTCTGGAAGCGTCCGGCAATCCCAGAGGAACTTAACAATACCGATCAGGTGTTTGTCCTTGACCTCATTGATGACATCATGTCTCTCGTGATGTCAGAAAGGTTCAATGACATCACATCAAAGCCGGGTGCTCCTTTCTTCAGTGCTCAGCTCGGTAACGGAAGCCTTGTTGAAAGCTGTGATGCTCTCATGGGCGCATTCGTATACGAGAACGGTAAGGATAGGGAGGCCCTCACTGCCTTCATGTATGAAGTGGAGAAACTTAAGAGATATGGCGTGACCGAGGCTGAGTTCCAGCGCGCGAAGGACAATCTTCTCTCATACTTCGAGAAGGCTGCCGAGGGTGCAGAAAGCCGCAAGAACCCTGATTTCATCAGGCCTCTCATCAAGGCTTTCACCGACAATGACCATTTCATGACTCCTGCAGACTCATATCAGCTCGCACAGATGGTTCTCGGCCAGCTCAGCGCTGCCGCAGTCAATCAGGTCGTGCCTCAGTACATCACTGACGAGAACATGGTTGTCCTGCTTGAGGGCGTGTCTGCTGCAGAGCATCCTACTGATAAGGAGATCCACGACATCATCATGGCATCACGCTCCGCTGAGGTCGAGGCTCCTGCAGAGGAGGAGAGCGGTCTCGAGCTCCTCGATGCAAGCAAGCTCAAGGGCGCAAAGCTCAAGGGTGGCAAGTCTACCATTGCAGGCGCTACTGAGTATATGCTCAAGAACGGCGTACGTGTCGTAGTGCTTCCTACTGACTATAAGAAGGACGAGGTCATGATCAAGCTCGTGAAGTCAGGTGGTGAGTCTACCATCGCTACCGAGGACCTCTACTCATTCGAGGACAATATCTGGAGCCTCTATCTCCAGAATACGGGTATCGGAGAGTTCAGCTCAAACGAGGTGAACAAGATCCTTGCGGGCAAGAACGCTCATGCCAACCCTGTAATCAACCTAACAAACCACGGAATCAGCGCTTCAGCTGCTCCTAAGGACATCGAGACTGCTTTCCAGCTCATGTACATGCTCTTCATGCAGCCTCGCTTTGACGCTGATGAGTTCCAGATCGGCATCGACCGCATCAATGCAGTCCTTCCTAATATGGAGGCAGACCCTATGTTCCAGCTCCAGAAGAGGATTCCTGAGGATATCTACGGTGGCAACCCACGTCGTTTCATGATCAGTGAGGACGTTGTCGCAAAGGCTGGCATCGAGCATCTCGAGAAAGCATATCGCTCTCTCTTCAATGACGCAGCAGGCGCTACTGTATACGTCGTCGGAAACGTGGATATGGCTCAGCTCAAACCTCTCCTCGAGAAGTATGTCGGCTCTCTTCCTAAGGGAAAGAAGGCAAGCTCATGGGTAGATGACGGTGCACGCTTCCGCAGCGGTGAATTCAAGGATCACTTCTCTGTCCCTATGACTACGCCTAAGGCCAGCGTCATCCAGGTATATAGCGCAAATGTTCCTGCTACCGTGGAGAACCGTCTTCTCCTCAATGCGGTAAGCTATGTGCTCGATATGACCTACGTCAATACACTCCGTGAGGAGGAAGGCGGTACCTATGGTGCATCAGTGTCACAGGAGTTCAACCGCCGTCCATACGAGCTCGCTCTCATCCAGGTGTATTTCGATACCAACACAGAGCAGGCAGCCTCACTCGAGGCTCTCGTAGAGAAGGGGCTCAGGGAGCTTGCCGAGAACGGTCCTTCAGACGAGTTCTTCGGACGTACCATTGAGCGTTTCAAGACAGCTCTTCCACAGAACCGTATCTCTAACAGCTACTGGATGGGCGTTCTCAACAATTACTATGAGTATGGTGAGAATACCGATATCGAGCAGGAGGCAGCTATCAACGCTCTTACCAAGGAGAAGATTGCTGGCATGGCTAGGACTCTTCTCGAGTCAAAGAACTACATCGAGATCGAGATGATGCCGGCTGAGTAGTCAGTATACCTTATAATATATGTCATCTGGAAGCATCGGCTTCCGGATGACATTAAAAAATACGAGGTCGACCAAACGGTCGACCTCGTATCTCTTATATCGAAGTCAGGATTACTTCGCGAGTCTCTTGTAGGTCTCGAGACGGATCTTAGCGAATTCCTCAGTCTTCTGGAGGAGCTCACCAGCTCTGTCTGGGAACATCTTGTAGAGAGATGCGAAACGAACCTCGCCCTTGAGGAAGTCCTGGAACTTGGTCCAGTCTGGCTCCTTGCTGTCAAGAGCGAATGGGTTCTGGTCGGTACCCTCGAGTGCAGGGTTGTACCTGTAGAGGTGCCAGTAACCGCAATCGACAGCGAGCTTCTCCTCCTTCTGGCTGAGACCCATACCTGCCTTGAGGCCATGGTTGATACATGGAGCGTAAGCGATGATGAGTGATGGACCATCATAAGCCTCAGCCTCGCGTACAGCCTTGATGAACTGTGCAGGGTTAGAACCCATTGCAACCTGTGCAACGTATACATAACCGTAGCTCATTGCCATCATACCGAGATCTTTCTTGCGAACCTTCTTACCTGAAGCAGCGAACTTGGCGATCGCACCAGCAGGGGTAGACTTAGATGACTGTCCACCGGTGTTAGAGTAAACCTCGGTGTCGAGTACGAGGATGTTCACGTTCTCACCAGAAGCGAGCACATGGTCGAGTCCGCCGTATCCGATATCGTAGCTTGCACCGTCACCACCGATGATCCACTGGCTGCGTGCAGGGATGAAGTGCTTGTACTCGAGGAGAGCCTTGCAAGTGTCGCAACCGCAAGCCTCCATGAGAGGAACGAGATCGTCAGCAACCTTACGGGTGATGGCTGCATCCTCCCTGTTCTCAAGCCACATGGTGAAGAGAGCCTTCATCTCGTCTGAGCAGCATGAGCAGCTGAGACCCTTCTCCATGAGACCTGCAACGGTAGCACGAGCGCGGTCAGAACCGAGCTTCATACCGAGACCGAACTCGCAGAAGTCCTCGAAGAGTGAGTTAGCCCAAGCTGGACCGTGGCCCTGTGCGTTGGTGCAATATGGTGATGCTGGGAATGAAGCGCCGTAGATTGATGAGCAACCGGTAGCGTTGGCGATCATCATGGGGTCACCCCAGAGCTGGGTGATAGCCTTGACGTATGGAGTCTCACCGCAACCTGCGCAAGCACCGCTGAACTCGAAGAGTGGCTGTGCGAACTGGCTGTTCTTGACGTTAGCCTTCTTGTCACCAACTTCCTTGTAGCCTACCTTAGAGTTGAGGTAGTCGAAGTTAGCCTGCTCAGGAATCTGTGACTCGTAAGATACCATCTTGAGAGCCTTCTCCTTAGCGAGGCAGACGTCAACGCAGTTACCGCAACCGGTACAGTCTGCTGGAGATACCTGCATTGTGTAGATATAGTCCTTGAGGTTCGCCTTACCCTGCTGACGCTTGATGTCTGCAGGAGCAGCTGCTGACTCGTCGGCTGTCATGAGGAATGGACGGATAGCAGCGTGAGGACAAGCGTATGCACAGTTGTTACACTGGATACAGTTCTCAGAGTTCCACTCAGGAACAACGACTGCGACGCCGCGCTTCTCATAAGCAGCAGTACCTGCTGGGATGGTACCGTCTGCGATATCCTTGAATGCGCTTACAGGAAGCTTGTCACCCTGCTGTGCATTTACGATGTCTGCGATGTTCTTTACGAAAGCTGGAGCGATGCGATCCTTGTTAGGGTTCTCGAACTTGCCGGTGATATTCTTCCAGTCTGCAGGAATCTCAACCTTGGTGTACTCACCACCGCGGTCTACTGCAGCGTAGTTCATGTTCACGATGTTCTCACCCTTCTTGCCGTAGCTCTTGAGGATTGCCTTCTTCATGTAACCGACAGCCTCCTCGTAAGGAATGATGCCGGTGATCTTGAAGAATGCTGACTGGAGGATGGTGTTGGTACGTCCGCCGAGTCCGATCTCTGCAGCGATCTTGGTAGCGTTGATGATATAGAGGGTGATGTTCTTGCGACCGATGATTCCCTTCACATGGTCAGGAATTCTCTGGAGGGTCTCGGCCTCATCCCAAAGGCTGTTGAGGAGGAGGGTGCCGTTCTCCTTGATGCCCTCGAGCACGTTGTACTTGCTGAGGTATGAAGGAACGTGGCATGCTACGAAATCAGGAGTACCTACGAGGTATGGAGCCTTGATTGGGCTTGCACCGAAACGGAGGTGTGAGCAGGTGTATCCACCTGACTTCTTAGAGTCGTAGTCGAAGTAACCCTGTGCATAGAGAGGGGTCTGGTCACCGATGATCTTGATGGTGTTCTTGTTGGCACCTACGGTACCGTCTGAACCGAGACCATAGAAACGGCACTCGGTGGTACCTGGCTTCACGATTGAGATCTCCTCCTTTACAGGAAGTGACTTGAAGGTAACGTCGTCGACGATACCGATGGTGAAGTCGTTCTTAGGCTCCTTAGAAGCGAGATTGTCGTAAACAGCGATGATCTGTGCAGGAGTGGTGTCCTTTGAAGAGAGACCATAACGTCCGCCGATGATCATAGGAGCGTTCTCGACGCCCTGATAGCTTGCCTTGATGTCGATGTAGAGAGGCTCACCAACTGAACCTGGCTCCTTGGTGCGGTCGAGGACAGCGATCCTCTTCACGCTCTTAGGCATTGCCTTCTGGAAGTACTTAGCTGAGAAAGGACTGTAGAGACGAACGATGAGTACACCGACCTTGCGGCCCTGAGCCTCGAGATAGTCGATGGTCTCCTTGATGGTCTCGGTAACAGAACCCATTGCGATGATGACGTCCTCAGCGTCAGCTGCACCATAGTAGTCGAAAGGACGGTAGTTGCGGCCGGTAAGCTCGCTGATCTCGCCCATGTAACGTGCAACGATGTCTGGAACTGCATCATAGTATGCGTTTGCAGCCTCACGAGCCTGGAAGTAAACGTCACCGTTCTGAGCGGTACCGCGGGTAACAGGAGCGTCAGGAGAGAGAGCGTTCTTGCGGAATGCTGCGAGAGCCTTCTCGCTAATCATGCTCTTGAGGGCAGCCTCGTCGAGGAGCTCGATCTTCTGGATCTCATGTGAGGTACGGAAACCGTCGAAGAAGTGTACGAAAGGAACGCGAGCCTTAAGGGTAGCGAGGTGTGCTACTGCTGCGAGGTCCTCAGCCTCCTGTACGGAAGCAGATGCGAGCATTGCCCAACCGGTCTGGCGGCAGGCCATCACGGCCTGGTGATCACCGAAGATTGAGAGAGCCTCGGCTGCGAGTGCACGTGCAGATACGTGGAACACTGCTGGGAGGAGCTCACCGGCGATCTTGTACATGTTAGGAATCATGAGGA
>NZ_JBAEER010000059.1:0-1659 GCF_056207615.1 Candidatus Cryptobacteroides sp.
TTCTCTGGACGGAGCTGGCGTACGGTAACGGCAGTCTGCCACATCTCTGACTCACGGAGTGCCTTGAGCTCCTTCTCGAGGCCCTCACGATAGTCTGGCTTAGAATTGGCGTCGATAGAGATCTGAGCCTCGTTTCCGCACTTCACGCTAGCGTAGAGCTTCTCAACTACAGGCTTGCATGCATCGTGGAATGGGCCCATCCAGTCGAGTGCACCGCGCTGTGCGGTGGTAGAGCAGTTTGCGTACATCCAGTCCATACCTTTCTCAGCGAAGAGAGGCATGAGTGACTGAGTGAGCTCCTCAACGGTCTCGTTGAATGCCTCTGAAGGAGTGTGGCCGTTCTCACGGAGTACCTCGTACTGTGCGAGGAGGAGACCCTGGATAGCACCCATGAGCGAACCGCGCTCACCGGTAAGGTCTGAAGTAGCCTCACGCTGGAAGGTAGTCTCGAACATGTAGCCTGAACCGATACCGATACCGAGTGCGAGGGTACGATCCATTGCACGGCCGGTAGCGTCCTGGTAAACTGCGTATGAAGAGTTGAGGCCGCGGCCCTCTACGAAGAGACGGCGGAGTGAAGTACCTGAACCCTTAGGGGCAACCATGATGACGTCAACATCAGCTGGAGGTACGACGCCGGTGCGATCGTTCCAGGTGATAGCGAAGCCGTGTGAGAAATAGAGAGCCTTACCTGGGGTGAGGTAGCCCTTGATGGTTGGCCATACTGACATCACTGCTGCGTCAGAAAGGAGACACATGATGATGCTTGCCTTCTGGCATGCCTCCTCGATACCGAAGAGGGTCTCACCTGGTACCCAACCCTCAGCAACTGCCTTCTCGTAAGTCTTGCCTGGGCGCTGTCCAACGATAACGTTGAAACCGTTGTCCTTGAGGTTAAGAGACTGGCCAGGACCCTGCACACCGTAACCGATGACTGCGATGGTCTCGTCCTTGAGGATTTCTCTTGCTTTCTCCACTGTGAATTCGTCGCGGGTAACGATGTTCTCGATAACGCCGCCAAAGTTCATTTTTGCCATAGTCGTTTTCTTTTTTTATTAATTATTTCTTGTTTATCTCTTGTGCTTGTCAATATAGCTTGCGAGGATTTCATGCTCCTTCACAAGATACTCGTTGTCCACGTAGTAGAAGGCCTTGAGCACATCTACCTTCTTCTCTATGTGCTTCACGATGGATTCCACCTTGTCAATGGTGGTCCTTGTCTTGAAGGTGAACCTGTGTACTCCTTCGAACTCCGATGGTTCGACGTTCAGGGTCTCGATGTTGAGGCTGCGCCTGGTGAAGGCATTCGCGATCGCACCGAGGAGTCCGACCTGGTTCTCGGAATAGACCGAGACCACGAAAAGATGCTCGTTATTCTCCATAATCAAACCAATCATCATTGTTCAACATAATCTCATTGACGTTCTTTCCAGGAGGAATCATAGGGAATACCATTCCTTCCTCGAGAACGTGTGCGTCGAGGATGTAAGGCTTGTCGTCAGAAAGCATCTCCTCGATCGCCTCCTTGAGCTCTTCCCTCTTCTCCACCTGACGGTACTTGATGCCGTACGCGCTGGCGATGAGAGAGTAGTCAGGGTTGATCATCCTGGTATATGAGTAGCGCTCGTCATAGAAGAGCTCCTGCCACATGCGCACGTT
>NZ_JBAEER010000060.1:0-25282 GCF_056207615.1 Candidatus Cryptobacteroides sp.
CTGGACAGAATAGTGCACAAATCTCTCCGCTTTGAGTTGAAAGGAGATAGCATGAGAAAGAAATATTGATATCTTTGCGAATCTAAACCAGGTGGCCGAGTATCACCGGAATCGGTGGCCGACTATCCGCCGGAATATCTATGAATCTTTGTCCAGCCTTGGCCGTCTTTCATAGAAGGCCGCAGGCTTCGACAAGGAACGCATCAAGTCTGATGTGATCAACCTTTTCAAGGAGCATGACCTGCTCTGATGTATGTATAGTTTCCTGCCGGAATCTCCGGCAGGAAATCCATTAATCTTTAAAGAAACAAATCAATGAAACATAAAAATATTGCGGCGGCTGCGATTTCAGCCGTCCTGGGGCTGATGTCCCTTGCCATATCGGCAAAAGAATCGTATATTGGTACCGACAGCACGGTTATGGTCCGCGACTACATCGCGAACATGGAGTATGTGAACGGCGTGCTGGAACGCGTGAACTTCGAAGGAGGCTACATCGACATGACGGGAGAGAGTCCGAGATACATGTACTACGTGACCGACCATCTTGGCAATGTCAGGACGGTCGTGGACGAGGACAACACATTGTTCGGCAGGTTCACGACGATTGATCTTATGGCAGAGAAGTACTATTCAGTGAGTCCGTATGCGTACTGTGCGGGAATCCGGTGAACAGGGTGGATCCCGATGGTTTGGCATGGCGACTGACACTTACTAGTGACATTGATTCGCAAAGTCGCTATGGTAATGGGTATGAATGGGGTGATGAATCTGAGTCATAATATCTTGCAGATGGCTCAACTGTGACATATGCGGCCTGTACCTTTCCTAGTGACTTGTTGAAGTATCCTACTGTCAACGAGGGCTCGTATGAGGCCAATGTCGGAATGCTCAAGGGAAGCTTACGGCTCTGAAAATGAGGGGTGTAGGTGCAAAAATTTACTTCTGCCTTTGCCAAGAATTGAAGGGAGGGCAACCTTATATTAACGTTATCTTTGCATAGAACGATATGAAAAGATTTATTCTGTTTATTTTACTGATTCCTATCTATGCTGTGCTGTTTGCACAGCCGTCTGCTCCATATAACAAGTATGACTCAGAAGGCCGTAGGACTGGCCCCTGGATGTGGACTGATGGAAATTTTGTTGAGTGCGTGGTTTATAAAGAAGGCAATAAGGACGGCCTTGGGTTTAGGGCCAACAAGGTAGCCAAAGAGTTAGAGACATTTTTCTATGACAATGGTTTGCTCCGTGCTACGCGGTTGTATATCAATGCTGTATTGATAGGCCAGACGTTTGACTATGAGGACGTAGAACGTTATGTTCCATGTAAAGAGACTGGAGCTATGGTGAAGTTCGACAGACAATGCTATTCACAGGAGTTTTATCCCAATGGGATGATTAAGGATGAAGGGTTGTGGATAGGATGGAAAAATGATTCTTATGATGATTTGTTTACTGAAGATTTTGGGGAAGGCGATTTTTTCGGCGAATGGCACTATTATGATGAAGAGGGAAATCTGAGGGAAACAAAGATTTATGAAACGACTATTTATCACAGAACACCATCAGAGGCAGTTTTATTCGCAGATGAAGAATAGACCCCTGTGCTTATTTTGAATATCTGTAACCATGTTTGTCCGGTAAAAATTTGATTCGCATAAACTAACATTTCTTAACTTACGGACACTTGCCACCAAGCAATGCGATATTCAGGTAGATATGAAAATTATTATTTACATTAGGATTGATGCATCATTGGACAAGAAGTCTGATAGCATCTGTTATGTTTCCGACTTGTTGGAAGACAGTTTGAAAGATATAGACTATGGTGCGATAAATTATTATCTTCTAAGTTGTGTGGCGGTTAAAACGAGGCCTGGTTTCGAAGCGTGGTCTAAGGCTAAACGTCCACGCTTCGTCGAACACTATCGTGCAAAGGGCTGGGATGGCACTTATCTTGAAGTTGATGGCTTCTATAATTGCTCTTTCAAGATCGACGGTGAAGACTACGACCGCTTTGCATCTGCATCCGAAGAAGAAGCCCGGAGGATTGTTGCCGCCAAGGTGGTTGAATCTTTGTCCAGCCTTGACCGTCTTTCCAAGAAGGCCGCAGGCTTCGACAAGGAACGCTTCAAGTCTGATGTGCTCAACCTTTTCAAGGAGCATGACCTGCTCTGATGTATGTATAGTTTCCTGACGGAGTCTCCGGCAGGAAATCCATTAATCCTAAAAGAAACAAATCAATGAATGGTTGTAAGATTCTTATTATCATATTAGAGTATTATTCCCGTCGCTATTACAGATTGCCAGAAAAGATAAGAGATATCAGGGTCTTCTTGAATGAGTGGGAAAAGCAGGATGGTACGTTGGTGCAAGGATAAAAGTTGAAGAAGATGGATTGTTTTGTAAAGGATACATTTTGTAAGCGGATTGTTGTTATTCTGACACTTTTCGCATCTGTTTCATGCGTTGGCCAAAAGGACTGCAAATCATTGTTCTATAGCCCGTCATTGCAAGACAGCCTGTCCCGATATCTTGAGTTGATATCATGTGATGACGTGGTAAGAGTGACGGATATAGATATCTTTCACAGAAATGATTCTGTTATTGTGTCATTTGACTCAAAGCCGTTTCTTGACAGGACTATCCCGTTCGATCCTGAAATAGATGATATTGACAAGATGACCCATGTTAAGTCAGGTATGTATCAGAACTCTATAATCAGGTTGTTTTCTGTTCCGGAGCTTTCTAAGAGTGTTGCCAATAAATCATCATTGACAAGGTACTCTAAAGATGTTTCGCTTTTGTTGGAGGAAATGAAGCAACTGAGACCTGATGAGATCCCTTTTCAAATGCCATATCATAAAGAATATAGTCTTGAGAACGATGGGACGGTGGCCCTGAAATTTGAAAGAATGTTCTCACGTACTGAGACAAGTGATGCTTTTGGTGAGGCAGTCGAGGACGTGTTCTATGATACACCACTAAGGGACTCGTTGATTGACTTCAGGGCAAAGACGAAATTGGTCGCTGATTTTGCCCCAATGGTATATGAGGTCTGTTTCGGCGGATCTTCCACGCAGCCTATGGTCAGTTTTACTTGTGCATCAGGTATAAATGAAGTTGAAGATGTCGATTATGACAGGAGCTCTTATCAAGTGCTGCACACTGTGGATATTGGCAATGAGATTCTGGTTATCAGTAGTATAGGTTTGGATACTATCGATGAGTTCATCAGACTGGATCGACTGACCTTGGACTCATGTTTATGTGACTCCTTGCGTTTACGATATAGCGAACATCCGTTTTATACATCATATCATATAAGAAACAAGGGGATGTCTCTCTCTTATAAGAGATAGCTCGGTCCATATGTTAAGCAATAGTTTCCTGCCGGAGCCTACTTGCCATATCGGCAAAAGAATCGTATATTGGTACCGACAACACCATGCTAATGTCCTTTGGAACGATGAAACGTATTTGTTTATTATTGTTGTTGCTATTCTTTTCTCTTCGTGTCCATGGCCAGGATAGGTCACAGAGTACATCCGTTATTCGCGATTATATGCTGCCTTATGGATCTGATGCTGTAATTCCACTCTATGACAAGCCAGGTGGGGAGATTATATCGTATATCAATAACGATGATATGCGCTTGAAGTCAGTTATTGTACTGGATACCTTATCTCATACTTGTTGTGATGAGCAGGAAAGGAATGTGGCTGTGCCTGAATATAAGTTTGAAGATAGGCTTTTCAAGAGCCATATACTGTCCCGAATGCGTGATGAGTCTATGAACATATGCTTTATATCAGTACAGGAGCGTCCTGATTCAAATAGCATCATATATGTGAATTATGTTGATTCATATGAGTTGCATGAAGGTGAGATTGATAAGATATATGGCGTGGTCAGGGCTAAAAGTTGTCTGATATTCCTGGATGGGGCATCAAATGAAAAAGTGTTCCGCGAGACAAGGCAAAAAAAGAGACTGGTAATACAGTGCACACAAACTTATCCCGAAAATGTCGATGATGGCATCCAGGAATCTTTTGTCGTCAAGGACACAGGGATAATGAGGATCAATTGGAACGGAAACAGGCTTGAACCTATTGCCCCAAAACAAAGAGAATAAACCAAGAGACGTTCTCGTATATGGTCAGTTGACTTTAAAATGCTGTCCAGATCAGAGTATAAGAGCGTATTCAGATAGATATGACTTTGATATGCTGAATCCTACTCTGACCTGAAACGCCTTGCCGTAGGCAGCCAGGCGATGAAATAGCCGATGGCGGCGACGCTGACGGCGGTCAGAAGTATGTCTGACCATTCGAGGATGACTGGATATGCTGAGATAGAGAAACTGCCAGGCATCCTGACTATCCCGAAGTGCTGCTGGGCGAGTACGATAAGAATTCCTGAAACGAGGCCGGCGCACATTCCAAGCATCGAAATCATCCATCCTTCAAGGATGAAGATCTCTCGCGTGGTGGACTCCTTGGCTCCGAGGAACTGAAGTGTCCGTGTGTCTTCCTCTTTCTCGATCATCAGCATCGACAGGCTGCTGAAGATGTTGAATGCGATGATTATTATGACGAACAGCAGGATGAGGTAGACAGACGCTTTCTCGTATCTCATCATCTTGTACAGGGATTCATTCTGCTGGTATCTGTCCTTGACCTTATACTCCGGTCCCATCTTGTCCGCGATCTGGGCAAGTAGCCTTTTCTGAGCCTTGGCAGTGAGGGTGCTGTCTATGCGGAGCTCAAGCCCGGACACTTCGTTCTCCAGACTGAGCAGCTCACGCATCTGGGCGAGAGGTACCAGCACCACATTGTTGTCCGTGCTTGATTCGATGTTGTAGATTCCGGAAGGGAATACCTTGACGGATTCGAGCGATGCCGCCGGGTTGCTCAGCGAGAACGGTCTGTCGGCAGAAGGGAAGTACATCTCGATGCCGGCTATGAAGCGCGGGCTGATTCCCATCTCATAGGCGACCTGCGAACCGACGACGGCGAGCGGGATGTCGCCTTTGTGGAACTCGAACTTGCCTTCGATGATGTCCTTGCTGATAGGGGATTCCTCCATGTAGACGTCGTCGACACCTTTGGCTATGGCGATTCCGTTCCTGCCTGAATAGGAAAGGTAGACATTGTCCTCAAGGACGCTGGACATGCTGATGATCGACTCGTTGTCATACAGCCAGTCGAAGGCTTCTCCCTCCGGAACGAAGGTCTTGCCCTTGGATGGGGTCACCATGATATCGGGATCCATGTCGCTGAGCGAAGTCTTGACGATCGAGTCGAAGCCGTTGTAGACGGAAAGGATGATGACCAATGCTGCCGTTCCCACAGCCATGCCCGCAACGCTGATCGCAGAGATGATGTTGATCACATTGTGTGACTTCTTTGCGAAAAGGTAGCGCCTGGCTATGAAGAACGGCAGATAAGGCATATCTCTGAGGACTATTTCTTGAGAAGCTCGTCGATGTGCTCGGCGTAGTCAAGTGAAGAGTCCAGATAGAATACGAGTTCAGGGACGATCCTGAGCTGCTTTGCGACAAGATGTCCGAGTTCGCCACGGTAGACCTTGACGTTTGCGTCGAGGATTTCCATCACAGCTTCACTCTTGGCTGAAGGGAATACGCTGACGTAGACCTTGGCTACCGAGAGGTCGGGGCTGATGCGAACCTCGCTGACGGTCACCATGGCTCCGCCGAAAGATGCCATGCCCTTGCTGCGGATTATCTCCGCAAGGGCCTTCTGCAGTTCTCTTCCGACCTTGAGCTGTCTGGTTGATGCTGGCTTCTCCATTACTGTACGTTGATGATGAAGTAGTTCTTCTTACCCTTCTGTACGAGGATGTACTTGCCGTCGATGATGTCAGCCTCGGTGATGTCGCGGTTGATGTCGGCAGTCTTGTCCTTGTTGATGCTGATGCCGTTGCCCTGGACCATCTTCCTTGCCTCGCCCTTCGATGGGAGGACCTGGGTCTTCACTGCGAGGAAGTCGAGGATGTTGCAAGGGAGTTCGGACTTCGCTACGTCAAAGGTAGGGACGCCTGAGAACACTGCGAGGAAGGTCCTCTCGTCAAGCTTGCGGAGCTCCTCTGAGGTTGAGTTTCCGAAGAGCATCTTTGAAGCTGCCACTGCGTTGTCATATTCAGCCTCGCCGTGTACCATGATGGTGATCTCCTTTGCGAGGAGCTTCTGGAGACTTCTCTGGCCCGGGTCTTCCTTGTGCTGAGCTACAGCAGCCTCTACGGTCTCCCTGTCGAGGAGGGTGAAGATCTTGATGTATTTCTCTGCGTCATCGTCGCTGACATTGAGCCAGAACTGGTAGAACTCGTATGGTGAGGTCCTCTCAGGATCGAGCCAGATGTTGCCCTTCCCGGTCTTTCCGAACTTGCCTCCGTCTGCCTTTGTGATGAGAGGGCAGGTGAGGGCGTAGGCCTGCTCGCCGAGGGTGCGGCGGATGAGCTCAGTACCTGTGGTGATGTTGCCCCACTGGTCTGCGCCGCCGAGCTGGAGCTTCACTCCCTCGTGCTCGTAGAGATAGAGGAAGTCATAGCCCTGAAGGAGCTGGTAGCTGAACTCGGTGAATGACATGCCCTCTGAAGAGTCGCGGCTGAGGCGCTTCTTCACAGAGTCCTTGCTCATCATGTAGTTTACGGTGATGA
This sequence comes from Candidatus Cryptobacteroides sp., assembly GCF_056207615.1. Taxonomy (NCBI): domain Bacteria; kingdom Pseudomonadati; phylum Bacteroidota; class Bacteroidia; order Bacteroidales; genus Candidatus Cryptobacteroides; species Candidatus Cryptobacteroides sp. Next base: position 6,681 of record NZ_JBAEER010000060.1, read on the forward strand.
GCTTTCCGATATCGCGTGTGAAATTGATGAAGGTGTAGTCCTTCATCCAGTCATAGTTATTTACGAGTTTGGCAGCGTTAGGTGCGTCTGAGTCGAAGTCAAGGAATCTGCTGAGCTGCTTCTTGATGCACTCCACGTTGTGGCTGAGGGTAGCCTCGTCAAGAAGGTTGCGCTCAGCTGACTTCATTGAAGGGTCACCGATCATACCGGTGGCACCGCCTACAAGAGCATAAGGCTTGTGTCCGCAGTTCTGGAAGTGCTTGAGAATCATAACACTTACAAGGTGGCCGATATGGAGTGAATCGCCAGTCGGGTCGATTCCTACATATGCAGCTGCAGGACCTTTCAACATTTCCTCTTCTGCTCCTGGGGTGATGTCATGGATCATTCCCCTCCATTTAAGTTCTTCAACGAAATTCTTCATCGATTGTATAATTGATTTTTTTGTTTTCCAATGAAACGCAAAGGTACGCATTTTATTGTAATTTTTGGATTTAAGCAGTAAATTTGCAGTCTGGACCAAGGTCCGTAAAGGTTAGAGTACAAATTATAATTCAATTCAATATCATGAGAAAGAACATTGTAGCAGGAAACTGGAAGATGAACACTACAGTTCCTGAGGGCGTAGAGCTCGCAAAGGCAGTTGTAGCAGCATCAGCACAGGTACCAGCAGAAGTAGGTCTTGTCATCGCTACTCCATTCACCCACCTTTATCCAGTAAACGAGGTTGTAAAGGGCACACGTGTCGCACTTTCAGCTGAGAACTGCGCAGACAAGGCAAAGGGCGCTTACACTGGAGAGGTTTCAGTAGACATGCTTACCTCAGTAGGTTGTGAGTACACCATCCTCGGTCACTCAGAGCGTCGTCAGTATTATGGTGAGACAGACGAGAAGCTCGTCGAGAAGACAAAGCTCGCTCTCGCTGCTGGTCTCAAGGTGATCCTCTGCGTAGGTGAGAACCTCGAGGAGCGTGAGGCTGAGAAGCATTTCGCAGTATGCGAGGCTCAGACTGTAAACGTTCTCAAGAACTTCACAGCTGAGGATATGAAGAACATCGTCATCGCTTACGAGCCAGTTTGGGCTATCGGTACCGGTAAGACCGCTACTGCTGAGCAGGCTGAGGAGATCCACGCATACATCCGCAAGGTCCTCGCTGACATGTTCGGTGCACAGGTTGCAGACGACACCACTATCCTTTACGGTGGTTCTTGCAAGCCTTCTAACGCTAAGGAGCTCTTCGCTATGCCTGATATCGACGGTGGCCTCATCGGTGGCGCCGCTCTCAAGGCTGAGGACTTCATAGGCATCGCTGTTGCTTTCTAATTAGAAACGATCCGTTTTTCTAATATTAAAGAGGCTGATCCAGATGGTCAGCCTCTTTTATATTGCCCCCGCAGCTATCGCAGCTGCCCCGAGGGGCATGCCGTCTTCACTTCGTTCCGACGGGTGTCTCCGTGGCTCAATTACCATTTCGCACACTCCGGCACTGCGCTGATGCTCCTTGGCGCTTATGCTTTAGCCAGTGGGATTCTTAAACGATGTCTGAAGGTTCTGCTGGGACAAAGGCGATGAGGTCCTCTGGATTGATCTTGAACTGAAGTCCTCGCACGCCTGCGCTAATATATATATAGTCATACAGCATGGCGCTTTCCTCGATATATGTAGGGAAAGGCTTCTTCATTCCGATAGGGGAACAGCCACCGCGGATATAGCCTGTGGTAGGAAGTAGATCCTTCATGTGGATAAGGTCGCACTTCTTGTTTCCGGAGATCTTTGCAGCCTTCTTCAGGTTTATTTCCTCTCCGCCAGGAATGACACAAACGAAGTGCCCGGTCTTGTCACCTTGGAGGACAAGCGTTTTGAATACCTGCTCAAGAGGCTCGCCAAGCTGTGCTGCTACATGATCGGCAGCAAGGTTGTTCTCATCCACATCGTAGGGTACGAGCTCATAAGCTACGCCTGCCTTGTCAAGAAGACGGGCAGCATTTGTCTTTTCTATCTTGGCCATAGTCTATTTCTCAAAGAAACTGAAATGTACGTTGCCATATTTCCTCATCTTCACGAAATGTGGATGCTGGCTGAAGTCATAGTCGTCTCCATGCTCAAGAATGAAGTAGCATCCTTCATGCAGTATGTCCTTGGCAAAGACCTTGTCAGGAATACCTGCGAGTCCTTCTATTGCATAAGGCGGGTCTGCGAAGATGAGATCGAACTTCTCGTGACAGATTTCGAGGAAGTCGAATACGTTATGGTGTACGGTAGTGAGGTTGCTCAGACCAAACTTTGCCGCCTGAGACTTGATGAAATTTGCATGCATCGGCAGCATCTCCACGCAGTAAACTCGCTCGGCACCGCGCGATGCGAACTCGTATGAGATAGCACCTGTCCCTCCGAAGAGGTCCAGCACCTTTAGGCCCTCGAACTCGTATTCGTTGTTGAGGATGTTGAACAAGCCCTCCTTGGCGAAGTCCGTGGTCGGACGCGCCTTGTAGCCATTTGGCGGGAAAATCATCTTTCCCTTAAGCTTGCCACCGATGATTCTCATCTAGAAGGTCTCGACTGAGTGGAAATAACTGTAGAGTGATTCTTCCTCCTCCGCAGAGAGCGGGGTGCGGAAATATATCGTCGACACCTCAGGGTTGAGCTGAAATTTGCGCAATACCATAAATATAAAGTACTCCGCAGTCGTGAAATCTGAGGCCTCGAAAGAATTGCAGAGAAGCAGGGTCTTACCCTGGGCTACGATAAGGTGGATGTAGCCGTCTGCATAAGATGCGACGATCTTGTTGTATTCGCTGATCCTCTCAAGCGAGGTCAGCATGAAATATTGTTCCGGAATGAGGAGGCCCTTGCTGCCGTCGGTCTTCCTGATGGATTCATGGAGCATCCTCGCGAGCGTGCCGTTGACGCTGGTCGAGAAGACAGCCACGGCGCCGAACTGGGGCAGCTGTGCGTAGCCTACGCCCTCATCCGGTGCAAGGGTGAAGGTCTCACCAAGCATCGCGCGTGCGTCCTCGGGTCTGAAGAAGTTCGTCGGTACGAGGGTGAACTTCGGAGTAAAAACCGAAATGGCTACCTCGTCAAACCTTTTCTGAAGTTCCGGGGTGGTAAAAACACGGTCTGCGCCCAGCCATTCTGACCGGGCGCAGCCGCTATTGATTGCGAATCCATCCGATTTGACCTGGATGGAAACCTGAGTTTTATTACTCCCAGTTACCTGCATTGTTGTTAGGAGCTGAGATGCTACCTACCATAAGGCCAGGGTAGCGTCCGCTGTCCTCCCTCTCAAAGTACCTGTTGACTACGAGCTGGTGATCGAGACCCTTGAGGAGGTACTCTACGATCTTACCGTTCTGGTTGATAGCGTAAGGCATCTTAGCCTCGAAGAGAGGAACCTTTACACCTGAAACGGTCTTGATGGTAGACTCCATCATTACAGAGTCACCGCATGCAGGGATGAATGCGATAGAGTCGATGCAGAAGTCGTCCCTCTTGCAGAGAGTGTCCTTTACTGGAATAGGGTGGTTAACCTTACCCCATACTGCCTTACCATTGAGGTACTCCTGATAGAGCTGTGCCTCGAGAGCCTCGCCCTTGAGCCTGCTGCTCTTGATGAAGTTAGTTCTGTTGAGGTCTGCGATAGAGTCGTCCTGTGAACCGAACTGGAGAACGATGTCCATCTTGCCCTCGTTGTAGTACCACTTGAGTGAGTCGATAGTAGGAGCATACCTACCATACTGGCTCTTGAATGAGTTCTGGAGGGTACGGATGTCTTTGAGGCGCTGGATTGCAACCTGCTCGCGTGCGTCCTGCTGTTTGTTGAACTTTACTGGCTGCATGACACTGTCTACGCAGAGGTAAGCGAGTCCTGCGATGCAGAGTGGAAGCACTACTGAAGTGAGGATTATCTTCAAGATTTTCATTGTGGTATATTATTTTGTTTTATTTCGGTTTTACAGTTGATTCTTAAAATCCGGACAAAGTTAAAAAATTCATTTATGAAATGCAATATAATTTCTAAATTTGCATCATAAGATTTTGGCTTTTGGACACACTTGACAGACAGAGTCTCGCAAGACTCGACGAGCTTTTCGGAAAAGCGACCAATGTAGCGATAGTAACTCACGTGCATCCTGATGGCGATGCGCTCGGCAGTAGCTTCGGACTTCAGCATTATCTGAGGTCCAGAAGTGTGGCGTCGACTGTATTCGTGCCTGACGAAGTGCCTGAGACTCTTTACTTTGTTCTCGAAGGTGCAGATGAGGGACAGCCTGTTGTGGCGACCTCCGACCTGCGCCGTGCGGAACAGATTTTGGCGTCTGCCGATCTTCTAGTATGTCTGGATTTCAATGCTTTCGGAAGGGCAGCTGTCCTTGCTCCTGCCCTCGCGGCCCTGGCATGCCCGAAAGTTCTCATCGATCATCACCTTAGACCAGACAGGGAAGCCTTTGACCTTTGCTTCTCTGATACCCGGGTGTCCTCGGCTAGCGAGCTCCTTTACCATGTCCTGATGTCAATGCCTGATGTCGCTGATGATGCGAGAGCGCTACCTGCACATTGTGCGCGATGTCTTATGACAGGTATGACGACAGATACCAACAACTTCGCTAATTCGACCTTCCCTTCAACCTTGGACATGGCGTCGAAACTTATTGCTGCCGGGGTGGACAGGGATTCGATTCTTTACGGGATATACAATAACTATCGCGAGGAGAGATATCGACTTCTCGGTCACCTGCTTTCAGATGTCTTGACCATTACGCCTGAAGGAGTCGCCTATATGGTGCTCGGAGAGGAGGACAAGCAGAAGTACGATGTGAGGGAAGGAGACACCGAAGCCTTTGTGAACATGCCGCTTGGCATACGTGGGGTGAGGATGAGCATATTCGCGAAGCAGCAGGACGAATCCGTGTATCGCATATCCATCCGCTCAGAGAAGGGCGTGAGCGCCAATGTCTGTGCAGGTCAGTTTTTTCACGGTGGCGGACATGAGAATGCCGCAGGCGGAAGGCTTGACATTCCTGCTGACGTGACCGACACGAAGAGTGTTGCCGCATACATCGAGGCCGTAACCAGGAAATTCTTCAACGAATGAGAAAGGTTCTAATCATAGTGATGGCTCTTGCGCTCGCTTCATGTACGAAGGCGAGCTACGAGTCCACATACAATAGCCAGGAGGCAAAGATCGACCAGTTCATCGAATCGCAACTCAAGAGGGACAGTACATTGACAGTCGTCCACAACAAGGGTTCCCATAGGCTTGTCCTCAATCCTGGACAGGGTGAGGAACTCGGCGAGAAGGGGCGCGTGGCTTTCTATTACTGCGGTTATGTGTTCAATTCTGGCATCTCTCCTCAATATATGTTCGCTACGAACAACAGGGAAGAGGCGGAAGCCGTTGGCTGGAATGTTGAGGCTGCGGATTTCGAGGTGAAGACGGTGGATATGTCATCTGCAGACTTGCACCGCGGATTGCGCGAAGGTCTGGTGGGCGTTAAGGCCGGAGAACAGTGTATTATATTGTTTTCAGGTAAATATGGCTTCGGGAAGAAGGCTGTCGGCACGATTCCTGCTAACTCCGCCTTGGCTTACGTCGTCTGGGTAGAGGGAGTAAGCAACGAATAACCGATTTTTTCGTATATTTGCGAGATTAATTTACAGTAATGAAAAGAAGCTTAGCATATATTCTTTCAGCCTGTGCGATGGTGGTGCTCTCTGCATCATGCGCCAGGACAGTCAGCAGCTATAACTATGCCGATGCAAAGAGGTATCTCGAAGCATGGATGTCTCAGAATCATCCAGGGGTGAATATGAGACCTGACGGACTCTATATCCTTGATGAGACTGACGGAACCGGCGAACTTGTCGGCGATAAGGACTATGTCTTCCTTACATATACCGTCCGAAGCATTTCGGGTGCAATCGAAAAGACGACCGATCCTGAACTCATGAAGCAGCTCGGAACTTTCGAGAAGGCAACCTATTATGGCGACCGTGTATGGAAGCTTGCAGATAACCAGCAGCTTGCCGGTGTGGAACTTGCCATAAGGGACATGAAGGTGGGCGGAACACGCCAGGTCGTAATCCCTCGCTGGCTTCTCACCAACAACAGGCATGATTCTCTCAACGAGTATCTCGACGACACTAAGGGCGCCTCTTCGGATTACATCTATGAGCTCAAGGTCTCTGACGCTACCGACAGCCTTGACCGTTGGCAGATCGACACGATGGACAGGTTCATCGCAGCGAACTACGACGAGAGCCAGATCAAGAAGCAGAGTCGCGGCTTCAGGTACATTCGCCTGAGCGAGCCTTCTGATACGACTGCGTACAAGAAAGATTCAACCTTCTATATCAACTACACAGGAAAGCTCCTCAACGGACAGGTCTTCGATACGACTAACCCGGACATTGCGAAGATTCACAACATCTATTCTGCATCCAAGGACTATGCTCCTGTGAAGATCAAGATGGGCGAGAAGTATTCGGATATTACCCTTGGAGGATCCAGCACAATCAACGGCTTCTCACTTACCCTATGGAACATGAGGCCTCATGAGAAGGGAGTCGGTGTCTTCTTCTCGAGCTTAGGATACGGTGCCAGCGGCTCAGGTGACAAGATACCGGAATTTGCTCCTCTTGTCTTTGAAATAGAAATAGTAGATAAACCTGAATGACAGAAAACAAAGCAGTACCAACGGAACTTGGTACAGAAAAGATAAGCAAGCTTTTGAAGAATTATGCCGTCCCTGCGATCATCGCAATGACGGCTTCTTCTCTCTATAATATGGTGGACAGCATCTTCATCGGACAGGGTGTAGGTGCCCTCGCCATCTCTGGTCTGGCCATCACTTTCCCGCTGATGAACCTCTCGGCAGCCTTCGGTACCTTGGTCGGCGTCGGTGGAGCCACGATGCTCTCTATCCTCCTCGGTCAGAAGAACTATGCTGCGGCTAACAAGGTGCTTGGCAACGTGGTCAGTCTCAATATCCTCGTGGGACTCCTCTTCATGGCAGTGTCTCTGGCCTTTCTGGATCCTATCCTGACTTTCTTCGGCGCCAGCGAGAATACCATCGGATATGCACGGGAATATATGCAGATCATACTTGCCGGCAACGTCGTGACGCATCTGTATTTCGGATTGAACAGCGCGATGCGATCATCCGGAAACCCGAAGACCGCGATGGGTCTGACGCTGTTTACCGTCATATTCAATACCATTCTCGATCCCCTCATGATCTTCGGGCTCGGAATGGGCATTCGCGGTGCTGCATGGGCAACGGTGTTCTCACAGACGGCGGCGCTGATCGTCATAATGGTGCTTTTCAGCGACAAGAAGAAGGTCCTGCACTTCGAGAAGGGCATCTGCCGCTTCGACTGGAGGATTGCCAAGGATTCTACCGAGATAGGATTCGGACCTTTCCTGATGAACGCTGCCAGCTGCATCGTGACCATCTTCATCAACAAGCAGCTCGTGAAGTACTGCGGTGACCTCGGCGTCGGTGCGTATGGCATCAACAACAGGCTCACGTTCCTCTTCATCATGGTATGTATGGGTTTCAACCAGGGAATGCAGCCAATCGCCGGATATAATTATGGCGCGAGGAAGTATAAGAGGGTAGTCGAAGTCTACAAGAAGACTACTGACATGGCTACCATAGTCGTGACGTTTGCGTTCATCTGCAGCGTTTTCTTCCCACGCATTCTTGCCGGCATCTTCACTCACGATCCAGAGCTCATCGACCTTTCGTCACATGGACTCAGGATCATGAACTGCTGTATCTGGAGCATCGGTTATAGTATGGTCGCGACCAATCTCTTCCAGTCGCTGGGAATGATCACGAAGTCCATTTTCCTGTCCCTCTCGAGGCAGCTGATCATACTCGTGCCTTTGCTCTACATCCTCCCGACCTTCCTCGGCGGAGACGGTGTATGGTGGAGTTTCCCTATCTCGGACATACTCGCTGCGCTCATCGCGCTTGTGATGAGGGCAAAGCTTCTCAGACAGTTGAATTCACTCAATGACGGCGACGATCCAGCCGTCCTTGGCAGCAGGATGTAGATATGGCAAAGAAGATAATCATCAATATCGGACGACAGTTCGGTAGCGGCGGAAAGTCTACCGCCATGGAACTCGGAAAGAAGCTCGGCATACCTGTATATGATAACGAGCTCCTCACGCGTGCGGCGCAGGACAGCGGACTCAGCGCAGGTATGTTCTCCAGGAAGGATGAGAGCAAGAGCAGTTTCCTTCAGGGAATATCCTCTATGATCAACGGTTCGAACGAGGATATCATGCTGTTCCAGCTTCAGAGCCAGACAATAAGGAACATCGCCGAGAGCGGTTCTGCGATCATCGTAGGACGCTGCTCGGACTATGTTCTCCGCGATATGGACTGTACCTTGGACGTGTTTATAACAGCATCGATGGAGAGTCGCAAGGCAAGGGTCGCTGAACGCTGCGGAATTGAACTGGAGAAGGTTGAGGCATACATAGAGAAGAAGGATAGGGCTCGTGAGAGCTACTACAATCACTATACTTTCGGCAACTGGGGAGTGGCTTCAAACTACGACCTCTGCATCGATTCCTCCAAGATTGGAATTGAGCAGACCGCAGACATGATCATAGATTACGCCCGCAAGGCAGGATTGCTGGATGAATAGGAGGACTCTCATATCCTTTGCCGTGCTCGTCCTGCTGTCGGCCGTGACCTTTGCCGACAACTGGCCAATCTCGCGTCTGCCTTATCCTAAGGTGGGCGTGAATCTCAATAAGACCATCACGAATGCCGATTCTGACCTGCCGGAACTCAGCGGATTGGACTCAAAGCTGCGCGCCTATATGCAGAAATGGGAACTGAAGGGCGCCTGCATCGCCGTGATGCGTAACGATTCGCTCGTGTTCGCAAAGGGATATGGCAAGGCAGACGAGGGGGTGCCTATGCAACCTTACCACCTCATGAGGGTCGCTTCGGTGTCCAAGCTCATCACGGCAGTCGGCATAATGAATCTCGTGGATCAAGGCATGCTCAGTCTGAGTGACCCGGTGTTCGGCGAGGATGGAATACTCGTGGGTCCGGAATATGCGAATGCTCTCAAGGATCCGAACTATTCGAAGATAACTGTGGAGCATCTGCTCCGTCACCAGGCCGGTTTCGCGACCGATCCAATGTTCGCAGGCGAGACCGTCAGGCAGTCTCTCGGGCTTTCCCGCAGACCGGAGGCAGAGGACTACATCCGCTACGGTTTGAGCAAGAAGGTGCTTTACCGTCCAGGCGATACCCATAGGTATTCGAACTTTGGATACCTTCTCCTTTCTAAGATAATCGAGGTGGTTGGAGACACCGACTATGAGACATACATGGACCGTAATATACTCGAGCCGATAGGTTGCAACGACATGCACATCGCAGGGAACGAGTATGTGGATCGCTTCCCTGGAGAGGTCAGATATTATAGTCACGATGTGTCAAAGAACAGCTACGGTGCCAACGATATCACCGTGCTTGCAGGAGCCGGCGGATGGTGCTGCTCAGTTCTCGAACTCGCGAAGCTGGTTGCCGCCATCGACGGTCGCCCGGAGGTGGAGGATGTGATAAGTTCATATTCCGTGGACGATATGACGGCGTACCATGCACCGGAGTGGTATTCTCTCGGCTGGAACGACACCAATCCGGAAAAGGGCTGGACCAGGACGGGAACATTCACCGGAACGAGTGCCCTCATCAAGTATTTCCCGGACGGTGAGTGTTGGATATTCGTAACCAATACGAGCACATGGCGTGGTCCTAGGCTTGCAACCGCCACTGCGGAACTCTTCGACCAGTGCCGTCTCCAATACAGCAAGAAGTTCCCTAAGCGGAACATGTTCTATTATTAGGCAGTACCAGTCATTCGGCTTGTACCAGTCATCGACGATCACAAACCTTCGCTTCGCTCATCCCTCCCAGCTAGCGCTGGGCCCCTCCCTCTTACGAGACCGAGGGTGGTCACGGGTTTGCCATCGTCGATGACTGGTACGGCGGAGGAAAATAATAAGGCGGTGATTTTCGTCACCGCCTTACTGCGTTTTTATGATAATCTTCTAGATGTCGAAATTGTGGTAGTGAGGACCGAACCTCTCGAAAGCCTGGCGGTCAAGCATCTCGCGATCGTCAGGGTGAGCGATGCTGATGAGAAGCTTTGCACGCTCCTGGCAGCTACGTCCATAGAGGTCTACTGCACCATATTCGGTAACTACCCAGTGGGCGTCTGAACGTGGTGTCACGACGCCTGCGCCTGGGTTGAGCTGTGCTGTGATCTTGCTCTGACCCTTTGCAGTCCTTGATGCAAAAGCTGTGATGCTCTTTCCTCCCTCACTCATGGATGCGCCACGTACGAACTCGAGCTGTCCGCCGGTACCAGAGAAGAGCCTTGTTCCGATTGAGTCAGCGCAGATCTGTCCGGTGAGATCGACCTCGACAGCAGAATTGATAGCCTTCATGTTAGGGTTCTGTGCGATGACCCATGGGTTGTTGGTGTACTCGATGTCGCGCATGAGTACGTCTGGATTATGGTCGATGAAAGAGTATACCTCATTGCTTCCGAGGAGGAATGAAGATACTACCTTTCCTGTGTCGATCTTCTTGTTCATGCCGTTGATGACGCCCTTCTTGATGAGGCGAAGAAGTCCGTCGGCGAACATCTCAGTGTGGAGACCGAGGTTCTTGTGGTTTCCGAGCTCGCCTGCGAGTGCGTTAGGAAGTGCTCCGATACCCATCTGGAGGCAATCACCGTCGTTTACGAGCGCTGCACAGTTCTTTCCGATGAGCATCTCGGTAGGAGTAGGCTCTGCGAAGTTGGCGGTCACGAGCGCAGCGTCATCCTGCACGAGATAGTCGAACTTGCTGAGCGGAATGAGGTTGCCGTAAGCGAAAGGAACGTTAGGGTTCACTACTCCGATCACGAGCTCTGCTGAATCGATTGCAGCTACAGAGCAGTCTACTGAGGTACCAAGGCTGACCATGCCGTTCTCATCAGGAAGGGAGCAGTTCACGAGAGCCGCACCGAGCTTGATGAAACCCTGACGGTAGAGACGAGGAGTCTCTCCGAGGTGTACTGGAAGGTAGTCAGCATAACCGGCGTTAACATTCTTGCGGACATTAGGGCCGAGGAAGAATCCCTGGTCGAAGAAGATTCCGTCATACTGAGGCTCGCTGTATGGTGCTGGGCCTTCTGTATGGAAATGGTGGAAATGCAGGTCCTTTACATCACCGGCGTCTGCACGGCGGCAGAGTGCCTGGATGAGGATGTGTGGCACGCTGGCGACACTGCTGAGGTGGATGTGTGATCCGGATTTGATGTGGCTGACAGCCTCGTCAGCGGAAACAAAGTTCAAATTCATGGAAATTGGTTATTTTTGCGGCCACAAAGTTAAGAAATATTCTCATGCACACAAGAGAGGAAAAGTTGGAAGCGTTCGGCCGTCTGCTTGACGTGATGGACGCCCTCAGGGAAAGATGCCCATGGAATGCAGAGCAAACCATGGAGTCGATACGCCCAATGACCGAGGAGGAGGTCTATGAACTCAGCGACGCCATAATAAGGAAGGATACGGCCGAGACGATGAAGGAGATCGGCGACCTTCTCTACCATATGGTGTTCTATGCGCGCATAGGGCAGGAGAGCGAGTCCTTCGACATCGCAGACTCCATCAACAAGGTCTGTGACAAGATGATCTTCCGCCACCCGCATGTGTTCCGTCGCGACGGTTCGCTCGTTCCGCAAGGAGAGGCTCCGAGCGCAAAGGAAATAGCCGACACCTGGGAACTCGTCAAAGCCAAGGAGAAAGACGGGAACAAGACCGTCATGTCCGGAATCCCTACCTCGATGCCGGCAGTGCTCAAGGCTCTGTCGATGCAGGAGAAAGCAAGAGGCTGCGGCTTCGACTGGGAGAAGAGGGAAGATGTGTGGGATAAGGTCCATGAGGAGCTCGGAGAGGCTCAGGAGGCCTGTGGTGAGGATGACATGGCACACATGACAGAGGAGTTCGGCGACCTGATGTTTGCGACCATCAACGCGGCAAGACTCTATGGCGTGGATCCGGAAGTCGCTTTGAGCGGCACCTGCGAGAAATTCCGTCGCCGTTTCACCTATCTCGAAGAGAACACCATGCGCAAGGGACGCAAGCTATCGGACATGACCCTCGCTGAGATGGATGTGATTTGGGACGAAGCCAAAGCCAAGGGATTGTAGTGATTCGCAAGAAATTGCTATATTTGCAGGCTGTTACAATACAGAGAAAAGAAAATACCATATATGGCAGAAAATTCACTTTTGGAAAAGATCCTTGGACTTCAGGAGAAGTACGAGTCACTGCAGGAGCAGCTCGCAAGCCCTGACGTTGTGTCGGACATGAAGAAGTTCGTGCAGCTGAACAAGCAGTACAAGGAGCTCGCGCCTGTAATTCAGGCTGGTCAGGAATATAAGATGCTCATGGATGAGCTCGAGATGGCAAAGGACATCATCGCGACAGAGAAGGACGAAGACCTTCGTGAGATGGCTAAAGAGCAGATCTCGGAGATCGAGCCTAAGATCCCTGACATGGAGCAGAACATCAAGCTCCTCCTCATTCCTGCTGATCCGGAGGATGAGAAGAACGCCATCCTCGAGATCCGCGGCGGTGCCGGTGGAGACGAGGCTGCTATCTTTGCGGGCGACCTCTTCCGTATGTACAGCAAGTACATCGAGACCAAGGGCTGGAAGATCGAGGTCACCAGCCAGTCTGAAGGTGCTGCCGGTGGATTCAAGGAAATCGTAGCCAAGGTCAGCGGTGACCATGTATACGGAACCCTCAAGTATGAGTCTGGCGTACATCGCGTACAGCGCGTGCCTCAGACTGAGACTCAGGGCCGAGTGCAGACTTCTGCAGCTTCTGTTGCCGTGCTTCCTGAGGCAGGCGAGTTCGATATCGAGCTCAACGAGAAGGATATCAGGAAGGATACCTTCTGCTCGTCAGGTCCTGGCGGTCAGTCGGTGAACACGACCTATTCAGCTATCCGACTTACCCATATCCCTACCGGTATCGTGGTACAGTGCCAGGATGAGAAATCTCAGCTCAAGAACTACGACAAGGCGCTCAATGAGCTTCGTACCCGTATCTACAATATGGAGTACCAGAAGTATCTCGACAATATCTCGGCAAAGCGTAAGACCATGGTCAGCACCGGTGACCGTTCTGCGAAGATCCGTACTTACAACTACCAGCAATCGCGAGTTACCGACCACCGTATCAACTATACCATGTACAACCTTCCTGTGTTCATGGACGGTGCGATTCAGGATGTGATCGACCAGCTTATCATCGCGGAGAACGCTGAGCGTCTCAAGGAAGCAGGTGAGTAGTCAATCTACCTAAGAAATATTAAGAGACCGATCCGGGAGGGTCGGTCTCTTTTAGTTTATGCTTTTCATCCTATGCTTTGCGGAAAGCGACGCAGGCGTTGTGGCCTCCGAAGCCCAGGGAGTCTGATATCGCAATGGTGAGGTCTGCCTGGACAGCCTTGTTCGGCGTATAGTCGAGATCGCATTCCGGATCCTGCTCGTCGAGACCGATGGTAGGCGGTACGATGCCTTCCTTGAGCGCGAGCACCGCAGCGATGGCTTCAATCGCTCCTGCCGCTCCGAGCAGATGTCCTGTCATGGACTTTGTCGAACAGATGTGCGCCCTCTTTGCGTCCTCGCCGAGAGCGAGCTTGAAGGCGAGGGTCTCGCACTTGTCGTTGAGAGCTGTTCCGGTTCCGTGCGCGTTGATATGGAGCGTGTCTGCAGCGTTGTATCCAGCTTCGTCGAGTGCAAGCCTGATCGCTGCTGCCTGGGTCTGTCCTGTCGGATTCGGCGCAGTCACGTGGTGTGCGTCGCAGCTATGTCCATATCCGGATATGAAGGCGAGAATCTGTGCTCCTCTTGCCTTTGCATGCTCGTATTCCTCGAGGATGAGTATGCCGGCACCTTCTCCCAACACGAATCCGCCGCGTCTTGCATTGAACGGAAGACTTGCCCTGGTCGGGTCGGTCTCCTTGCTGAGTGCCCTTGATGCAGCAAACGATGCCGCAGCCATAGGGACGAGTGCCGCTTCTGCTCCGCCGGTTATGATCGCATCGGAATATCCGTGCTTGATTGCCCTGTATGCTTCTCCGATAGCATTCGTGCCGCTTGCGCATGCGGATACGGTGTCCAGACATGGGCCGCAGGCATTGTGTCTGATCGCGATGTTTGCTCCGGCTATGTTTGAAATCATCGTTGAGACGTAGTTCGGAGAGATCCAGCGCAGACCTTCCTTGACAGATTTCTCGCACTCCGCTACTATGGTGCCGTAACCACCTATGCCTGAGCCGACGTATACGCCAAGGCGCATAGGGTCGATGTTTTCTCCGGAGACGAGTCCGGCCTGGTCCATTGCCTGCTTTGCAGCAGCCACCGCATAGACCGTGAACTTATCCTGTTTCCTTATGAAGGGCTTTTCGATTCCATAGACCTCTGGCTGGAAGTCCTTCACGGTGCCTCCGACATGCACGTTGATGTCGAGACCTTCGTATTCTTCTATGCTGGCTATGCCACATACGCCCTCGACGAGGTTCTTCCAGTATGTCTGCACGTCATTGCCTACCGGAGAGATGATTCCCATTCCGGTAACGACCACTTTTCTTTCCATAGGTGATTATCTTTTTCTTGTGTCGCGGAGCCTGCTCGATGCGCGTACCATGATCTCGTCCTGGAAGATCTTTCGTGACGCCATGAAGCAGAGTATGGATGCGATGAGCGGGAATACGGCGGTGACTGAGAACACCATCACGTCGTGGTTTGCGAACCAATCACTCACGATGACGCCCTGGATTCCGAGAAGGAGGAGGGCAGTGAGCACGGCAAGCCTCATCTGCAGCAGCCTGAGCTTCCAGGTGAAGATGCTGAGCACGCCGGTGAGCATGCAGATTATGGTGAGCACGAGGTATATGAGCTTTTCGCTGTAACGGATGTGCTCCACCACTCCGTCTGCGCCGATTACGTTTGCGATGTTACAGAAGAACAGCGATGCCGTGAGCGCACAGGCGATCGCGAGATATAAAGTCTGTATTCTTTGCCACATAGTTGTCGTTTTCAATTTGTACATCGCAAAAATACGGAATTTCAGTTAAAATGCTAAATTTGTAGGCAACCACTAGTAATTACGCAATGAGAATCCCAGAATCAGAACTAATCATCAACAGTGACGGATCTGCTTTCCATATTCATCTCCGTCCGGAAGAACTTGCCGATGACGTCATCCTCGTAGGTGATCCCGGCAGGGTTGACATGATAGCGGAATTCCTTACCGACATCGAATTCAGGCATGCTAACCGTGAGTTTGTCTCTGTCGCGGGCAGATACAACGGAAAGCGTTTCACCGTCCTTTCGCATGGAATCGGAACCGATAACATCGATATCGTGATGACTGAGCTCGACGCCCTCGCCAACATCGATTTCGAGACCCGTGAGGTGAAGAAGCAGCACAGATCACTCAATATACTTAGGATAGGAACCTCAGGTGCAATCCAGCCGGAGATTCCTCTCGGTTCGTATGTGTTCTCCGAGATATCCCTCGGCTGCGACGGTCTTCTCAACTGGTATGGAAACAGGGATGCTGTCGTCCTCAAGGATTACGAGGAGGAGCTCATGCGTCACATGAACTGGAGCAAATACCTTCCAGTCCCTTATTTCGTACCTGCGGGAAAGGGAATGACTGAGAAGTTCCGCGGTCGCGCTATCTTCGGCATCACCATCTCCGCATCAGGTTTCTACGGGCCTCAGGGACGCGTGATCAGGATTCCGCTTGCACTGCCAGATATGGTGGACAATTTCGAGTCGTATCTGTGCAATGGCAGGAAGATCACAAATTTCGAGATGGAGGGTTCGGCGCTTGCCGGTCTTGCTGCCCATCTCGGTCATAATGCCGCGACCATCTGCTGCATCATCGCCCAGCGTCATGCAGGCGATAGCAACACCGAGTACAAGGGTGGCATTCGTGAACTCGTTGAATACTGTCTCAAAATACTCAGCGAATAGTGAAAAGACTGATATATCTCCTTCTCTGCGTGATGACGGTGTCCTCGTGCGGAATTCTCACAAGCGGGCAACTTGACGCCGGCTATCTGGCCTCAGCTGCTGCTAAGACCCTTTCTGCTGCTACGATATCCGATGCCCAGATCATCCAGCTCAGCCAGCAGTCTGTAGCCCACTATGATGCGCAGAACAAGGTGCTGACTTCTGGCAAGTACTATGACAGGCTCACCAGGGTCGCTTCTTCTATAAAGGCTCCTCAGGGCATGAAGTTCAACTTCAAGGTGTATGACGTTCCGGAAGTGAATGCTTTCGCGTGTGCAGACGGTTCGATTCGAATCTACCGCGGACTCTTCGACGTCATGGATGATGACATGCTTGTTGCCATCATCGGTCATGAGGTAGGTCATGTGGTCCATCAGGATAGCAAGAAGGCTATGAAGAGGGCTTACCTTTCGTCTGCTGCTCGAGATGCAGTCAGCTCCGTGGGTGGAGTCGTAGGAGTGCTCTCGGACTCAATCCTCGGTGATCTCGCTGAGTCATATACCAGCGCTCAGTATTCACAGAAGCAGGAGTATGCTGCCGATTCATACGGTTTCCAGTTCGCCGTCGACAACGGACGCGACAAGTACAGCATGTACAAGGCCCTGGACAAGCTTGTGCAGCTCTCTGGAAGTTCTTCTACAAAATCTTCCGTTGCCAAGTGGTTTGCTTCCCATCCGGACAGCGGAGAGAGGGCGGAAAGGGTCAAGAAGATGGCAGATGAGATGAAATAGGCCGATTTTTGCGAAAAAAAGATAAAAAAGCGAGCTTGTACATCATGATTGTACAAGCTCGCTTTAGTTTTGCATCATCAAAACAAGGAAACAATGAAAACTACAGATCTCAACAAGCTTAGCAGCCTTTTCGAATCAGAGAATTCCTATCATGTCCTCGTCGATATGATTTCAGACCTCGACCTTGAGTTCAAGGGTGCTTTTGTTTTCTGATAAGGCAATCTTGATAGTGCGGAGACCTTCTGGCTTTCCCTTCGTGATCTTCGATGACATCCTGTCGGCGATGATGTACTCGGATACCGGATTCTCGATGTACTTCTGAATCGCTCTCTTGAGCGGCCTGGCGCCGTAGTTCGGATCATATCCGGCTTCGGCCACGAAACTCTTGGCGCTCGGAGTTATGCTTATCTTGAAGCCAGCCTCCGAAACCCTTTCCCTGAGCTCGCGCAGCTCGATGTCGATGATCTTGGCGATGTCGGCCTTGGAGAGGGAATTGAAATATACCAGTTCGTCGACCCTGTTGATGAATTCCGGCGGGAATGCCTTCTTGACGGCCTTCGCCAGCACTCCCTGCCTGTCGGCAGCAATGTTCCTGCCTGAAGTCATGAATCCCACACCTTTTCCGTATTCTTCCAGTTCGCGGCTTCCTACGTTGGAGGTCATTATGACGATGGTGTTCCTGAAGTTCACCGTCCTTCCGTTGCTGTCCGTGAGCCTTCCCTCATCCAGGACTTGGAGGAGGAGGTTGAAGATGTCCGGATGTGCCTTCTCGATCTCGTCGAGGAGCACGACGCAGTATGGCTTGCGCTTCACCTGCTCGCTGAGCTGACCACCCTCGTCGAATCCCACATATCCCGGAGGCGCTCCGACCAATCGCGACACATTGAACTTCTCCATATATTCGCTCATGTCGATGCGGACCATGCTGTCCTCCGAGTCGAACATGTAATCGGCTATCTGCTTGGCCAACTTGGTCTTTCCAACTCCGGTAGGTCCGAAGAAGAGGAAGCTTCCTATAGGCCTGTTCGGGTCCTTGATTCCGGCACGTCCGCGCTGGATGGCAGTGACGACGGTGTCTACCGCGTCATCCTGGCCGATGATGTGCGACTTGAGCCTCTCCTTCATCTTGAGCAGTCTCTCGCTCTCGCCGGTTGCTATCCTTCCGACAGGTATTCCGGACATCTGCGAGATGACCGCAGCGACGTCGTTCGCGCTCACGGACGTGGATGCCCTTTTGTTGCGCGACTTTCTAAGCTTGACCATCGATCCGGCCTCGTCCATCGCATCGATGGCCTTGTCCGGGAGGCAACGGTCTGTTATGTATCTCTCGGAGAGCTTGACGCAGGCCTCGATGGCCTCGTCCGAGTAGCTGACTCCGTGGTGGACTTCATAGTTCTTGCGGAGCTTCTGGAGTATCCTTACCGAATAAGCCATGTCAGCAGGCTCTACTACCACTTTCTGGAACCTTCTGTCGAGGGCTCCGTCCTTCTCGATAATCTTCCTGAATTCCTCCATCGTGGTGGCTCCTATGCACTGGATGTCACCCCTGGCGAGAGCTGGCTTGAGCATGTTTGCCGCATCGAGGCTACCCGATGCGCTTCCCGCTCCGACCATGGTGTGGAACTCGTCGATGAAGAGTATTATGTCAGGGTCGTTGCTGAGCTGGTTGATGATGTTCTTGATCCTCTTCTCAAAATCTCCACGATAGCGTGTGCCGGCAACGACTGATGCTATGTCCAACGAAATCAAGCG
>NZ_JBAEER010000061.1:0-9055 GCF_056207615.1 Candidatus Cryptobacteroides sp.
TGAACAGGGATTGAGTCTGCTAATTTAATCATAATTAGTAAATTTGTCGTGACAAAAATCAGCTATATGGCAGAAGAAAATTTCTCATCTCTCGGTAAAGTAGAGGCTATCAAGAAATTATACGAAGGAACGTCTTTCCAACCGTTTTCCAGTGCCTGGTTCGAAACATCAGGCAAGGCTTATGCCACGACGAAGACGGCAGTGCTCTCGGAAGGCATAGACTTCGATCTCGTATACTTCCCGCTCAAGCATCTCGGCTATAAGAGCGTCATACTCGTGACAGGTGAACTCTATGCGGAGTTCTCCCATCCGCGCACCCTTTCAGTGAAGCTCGGAGTGTCTTCAAAGCTCGATTTCGGCCAGATCAAGGAACTCTGGGAGGGCATCATCACCGCGGCCAAGGAGCATGGCTACAGCAGCGTGGATCTTGACCTCAACCCATCCCTCAACGGGCTCTACATTGCCATCAGCGCAAGCGGAGAGACCAGCCTGCTGATGGGCAAGCGCCGTCCGGCAGCAAAGAGCATGGACCTTATCTGCATCTCAGGGAACCTCGGTGCGGCCTACATGGGCCAGCAGGTGCTCATGCGCGAGAAGATGGCCTTCGACAAGACCAAGGACGACAGTGCGCAGCCTAAGCTCGACGACTACAAGCAGCAGATCGGCGCATATCTCAAGCCTCAGCTCAACCCTAAGGTTCTCTCGCAGTTCGAGGATACCGAGATCATGCCTTCATTCGGATATTTCGTGACACGCGGACTTGCAGATGCAGTGAAGAGGCTCACGCGTGACAGCGGATTCGGAGCCAAGGTCTATATGGACAAGCTTCCTTTCGCCGGCAATTCCTTCGAGCTCGGAAAGAAGCTCGGCACCGATGCCGTGACCGCAGCGATGAACGGTGGTGACGACTGCCGTCTTCTCTTCACCGTTCCGATCGGACACCACGACAAGTTCCGCCATGAGTTCCAGACCTACGACGTGATCGGACATCTCGCTAAGCCAGAGGTCGGAAGTGTCATCGTGACTCCTGACGGCGTGGAATTCCCTCTCAAGGCCCAAGGCTGGGAATAGAATGCGATATTCTGAATCTAGAAACTGAAGGTCTCGCTGACAGGCTTGCCGTCCTCGGTAATTCCTTCCACTACGACCTTGAACTTACCTTCGTAAGAAGGAAGCTGGCAGTCGAACACGAAACTTTCACCTCCGTCGACATCAACCTGCGGATGCCAATAGACGGTGTTCCTGTAATCCGGATAGTTCGAATCCGAGGAGACGTTCCTGCATGTGTAGGCAACCGGCCAGCAGGCACCCTGGAAATCCACGGCGCGAACAGCCTCCGGGAAGGTCAGTCCAGCCATGTTCCTCTTATATGTGACGAAATTCACGATTCCGTTGCAGCATCTCGGTCCGATGAAGTAGGTGGACGGATAGATGTCGATCTTCTCCACGAGGAGTGGGTCGTAATCGTACACCTTGTCATGATCGAGAATCGGGGTTCCGTCTATCATTATCAGGGATTCTCCGCTGGTGAACATGGTCTTCGACGCGTCAGTCAGGGTGACATGAAGCAGGTGCTTCTTATCCCTGTTGATGAAACGAACACCCTGAACGAACTCGAGTATCACCTCGCTCATGAGCGGGAATCTCGTATAATCCTTAAGGATGTAGCTTCGAGGTTCCGCAGCCCCGAGGAGCATATTCGGGCGGTAAGGAAGCTTCTCGTAGAGCGTGTCCGATGCGAACATCTTCTCGATCTGCATCGCCGTACCCCTGAGTTCGAGGTCCTTTCCTATCATAGGGCTGACCTGGAGGGAAGCGATACCGTTAGCCTTGTTGTCCACGAAAGGAGAATCAAACTCAAGATGCGCACCCTGAACCTCCTCTTCGTTCTCGATCTGGCTTACCAGGATGTTGTCTCCATAGTAGTTGTTGGTCACGAAGAACACGCGTCCATCCTCTTCTATATTAGAATAGTAGATTCCGCTGAGATCGCCAGGATTGGAGATGACGGCGTAATTTCCATAGTACTTGGCGGCATTCTCTCCGACGCAGCGACCACTGATGACCTCACCTTCGAAATCAGGAATGACCTTGTTTTCGAAGACCGGTGCCTTGGTCGCCGAGTTCCTCGCGAGGAACTCAGACACGCCGTCGTTCTCAGGAGAGACAAGCTGGTCGTCATGATATACTGAAACGCTGAGCGTTGCAGCCTTCGCGGCCTTGTTCTCGAGCCTGAGCCTTGCAACCCTGCCCCTGTTACTCTCCAGTGACACGGAAAGGTCACCGACATTCTTCGGTGCTGATTCTTCCTGGCTGGCATAGACCTCGTCGCTGACGAGCTCCGCAGTCTTGGAACGCACGGATGTGAAGGTATTGTAGACGGATATGGTCTTCGCGGTCTCGAAGAAGTCGTAGCCGACCTCGTTCCTGTTCTGGGCCGTATATGCTATGAGCTTATAGTTACCGGTAGGAAGTGCCCTGGGAAGCACGAGTGCACCTGAGCCACGGCCGCCGATAAGGGCGATCTTGCAGGTGGCCTCAACGCCGTCTTCGGAGCACAGCTCCACATAGGCAAGGCTGCTGAAATCGGAGAAGGAGCCCTCGCCGAGATCGAGACAGAAAGCAGAAAGCCAGATATTATCTCCTGCCACGTAGCAAGACTTATCCGTAGAGAGATAGGTTCTCTCCACCACATGCTCGGCTGCGAGAAGATTCGCCGCCACAAGCACGGACATTATGATCATTATTATCTTCTTCATGGCTCTAAATATCATCGTTTATCCAATCAGTTGGCCTCTTTTCCTTGCTGCCGCCCTTGAAGACGCAATCCACGCAGCGGGCATATCCCCACATCCATACCGGTCCGCCCATTCCGTAGGTGACATGAACCGGCCTGTAGAAGGCCTTGTACTTAAGTTCATAGTCACTTGGCATGACCTCCACGAGCTCAGCCTTCGCCCTGTCTTCCGGATCGTCATAGAACTTAAGGTCGTCGGCATAGAGATAGCGACGGATCTCGCTTGTCCCGGAAACATTGATGAATCCTATGACATATTCCTTAGGGTCGTCGTCACAGACGATATTGCCCACCATCTCGCTCGGGTTAGGAGCATCGAGCTGGCCCGGGTTGTTCGAAATGACGTCGAGATTCTTCCAGTATTCATAACCGGACTGGGAGATGGACTGAAGCGTCACCGTCATCCTGTAGATATAGTTCAGCTTGGTCTCGTTGGAGCGTATCTTCGCGAACTTGTGGTTCACGAGCTTGTTCGTAGTGAGGCCCTCTACAGTACCGAGAAGGATACCGTCGGAGACGTTGCTGTCCCAGCAGTAGTAGTTGTTATTCTTTCCCGTGAAATAGATAATCTGGCCGGTCTCGAAGAGGCTGCTCGCAGGCTGGTAATAAGCGCTGGCGCTGATAAGGGAATGATATTCCCACTCCTCCTTGAAGGTCCACCTGTAGTACTTCTGATCCTCGGGAGAGGTCAGGCTTATGGTAACGTCAAGCTCCGTCCTCGGCTCATTGATGATATAGCTGAGGCTGTCTATCACCGGTGCCGTCTGCACGGGCTGGAAATCTGTCGAATAGCGTCTTCCGTTGTCAAGGTTCTTGACGACGAGCCTGTACTCACGGTCACGGGGAGCATTCTCGGTATCTATAGCGAAGATTCCCCTCTTCAGCTTGACGCTCTTGTGGACCATGCCTCTCTGAATATATGTACCCGGGTATATCTTACCGGTGTTGTCCTCCACGTAGGCCGTAGCGTTAGGCTGCGTCTCCGAACCGATAGGAGCATCGAGAGCCATCAGGTAGCTTACGCACACCTGAGTCTCCGAACCGATGAGTATATCACCCTCAATCACGAGCCTCTCCTCCAGCTTCGGAATCTCCGGGGTGAAGGGGTACGTGCAGGAATACACCAGCACGGGCGTCAATAATGCAAACAATAGTTTCTTCATGATGCTAGAACTTGAAATTGAGGTTCAGATAAGGGATAGGCACGGCGAAGACGGACAGCATGTAGCCGCTCACCTTCGAGCCGCCGTTGGCAGTATAGTATACGGAGTATGCATTCTTCCTCGCGGTAACGTTGTAGACACCGAAGGTGATCACCGTATGGGTAATGGCCTTGAGGTAGTGTCCCGGGTCGATGTTGAACGCAAGGTCGAGCCTGAAATAGTCCGGAATCCTGTATCCGTTCCTTTCCGAATACGAGAACCTGATACCTCCGCCATACTCATACTTTCCGACAGGGATGGTTACCGGACGTCCGGTAGAGTAGTCGAGGTTGGCTGATACGCTGTAACGGTGGGTGAACTTGTAGTTCGCCACAACCTTCAGGTCGTGCGGCTTGTCGTGAGCCGCAGGATACCACGCACCACCGTTGATGGTCTGAAGACCCCTGTCCTGCATCTCCTTGAGGAGGGTGCGGGAGTAGGTATATGAGATCCATCCGTTGAGCTTGCCGTTAGGCTTCTTGATCATGAGCTCGGCGCCGTAGGCCATGCCCTTGGTAGGGACGACGTCCTCGGCGAGATGCTCGTTCATCATGAGGACAGCTCCAGACTTGTAGTCAAGGTAGTTCCACATCTGCTTGAAATATCCCTCGAGCGAGATGTCGATCTGGCTGTCGCCGACAGTCCAATAGATACCTGCTGCCGCCTGATATCCGTCCTGAGGCTTGATGTCTGGATCGCTGAGCTTCCATGTGTCCATAGGGGAGATCGACGCTGTGTTGGTAAGCAGGTGGATGTACTGTCTCATCGAGTTCACGCCGGCCTTCAACGAGAGCTCCGGAAGTATGCTGTATTTCGCAGAGACCCTCAGTTCCGGCATTCCGTAGAACTTCGGACGGTCGATCTGGCTGAATCCGGAGAATCGCAGACCATAGTCCATGGAGAACTTGTCGCCAGGCTGCCAGGTGTCGGATATGTAGGCCGAGACTTCGACCGCCTTCTCGATACCGAGGTCCTTTGCCTCTATTGCGGAATCCTCGAATGACGGAGTCTTTATACCAGGAGACATGATGTACATGATGCCCTGGAGGCCATACTTGAGTGTATGCGCATCACCGACCACCGACTTGTAGTTGAGCTTGGTGTAGGCCTGACGGACAAAGGTGCTGTACTTGTATGCCTCCCACTGGTTGACAGTGTTGTCGAGCGAGTTTCCGTACTGGTCATAACCTGCGACGAGCACATATCCGTGGTTCGCACTGAAGTTGTTGCGCCACTTGAGCGAAGCATTTATGTTGCTGTAACGATAGGTCGTATCACCCGAGAAAGAGAACTTGTCCCTCGAATAGTAGCCATAGGCATGTATCGAGTTATGGTCATTGAACTTATGGCTGATACTTGCGTTGGCGTCGTAGAACTGCGACTTACCGCCATTATAGTTACTGTTCTCAGGGATGAGCTTCATGATCCAGTTCGAGTAGGTCGTACGGGCTCCGATGAGGAAGGTGGTCTTGCCCTTCTTGAGAGGTCCCTCAAGATGGAAGCGGCTGGTGAGAAGGCCTATTCCGAGCGAACCCTCGACCTTGTTCGAATTGCCCTCGCGGCTCTTCACGTCGAGAACGGACGAGATTCGGCCGCCGAACTCTGCCGGAATGGAGCTCTTGTAGAGCTGGACGTCGTTGATGACCTCGTTGTTGAACGCAGAGAAGATTCCGAACATATGGCTCGGATTGTAGATCGTACCGTCGTTGAAGAGGATGAGATTCTGGTCCACGGAACCGCCGCGGACATTGAAACCGCTGGAGGCCTCACCCACCGACTTGACGCCAGGAAGGGTCGTCACGACCTTGAGCACGTCACCCTCGCCGAATGCTACCGGCACCTTGTTGATGACGCTTATCCTCATGCGCTCCACGCCCATTGCCGGATCCCTGTGAGCGACGTTGGACTCGGCTGAAACGACGGCTTCCTTGAGGGCATTGACCTTTTCCCTCATCACAACGTTGAGCTCGCCGTCGTCATACACTATGACCTGAAGCTTGAGCTCTTCGAGCGAGTATCCGTTGAAGGAGATGGATCCGTCACCGACCATCATTGAGAGGTTGTAGAATCCGTATGTATCCGTTACCGAATAGTTACCGCTCTTGTCGTCCACGACGGAAACTCCGATGATAGGCTCGCCGGTGGCAGCGTCGGTGATATGTCCCGATACGCGCGCCCTTCCGGTGCGTCCTTCCTTTCGGTCTCCGATCTCATAGACGCGGTTTGCGAATGTAGCTGTCTGGACATCTTCCTTGAGGTATTCTGCATATTCTACCTTCACGTCGCCGGTCGAAGTGGAGAAGTAGCCGTCAGGAAGAGTCGAATTGATTGCAAGGCCGGTGGTGACATACCACGCTCCGTCATACCAGGACACGGTGTAGCCTTTATCCTTGATCTGCTGAAGCGCAGCCTGGACGAAAGACTCACGAGGTGCAGTCACGGTATAGCTGTTTTCGTCCTTTTCATTGTGGAGATAGTAGATCTTCTGACCGAAATCCTTGCGAAGGAAGGTGATGAGAGAGTCTGTCTCGACCCTTTTCACCTCTACGGTGTTCTGGGCAAAGGACGAAACGGCCATGATCATGCCCAGGATAAGCGAGAACAGTCTTTTCATATCCTACCAGAAATCTTGCGCGCCTTTCCCCTTCCGATCTTCTTCATCAGACCGCCTTTCGCCATATAGTACTTGGCATTATACTGGAAGAAATAGATGAGAGAGGAATCATAGTCGGGGTCATCGAAACCGATGGCGGCACCGTTGTTATAGTTAGTATTGCTGGTGAAGGTCTTCGTCACCTTCTTGTAGATGGTCGTAGTGCCGTCGTCGGAGAGGACTTCATAGAAACCCTGAGGGGCAGACTTCTTGAAAGTTGCCTGCGGCCTTTCGAAGCGGCTCTCGCCAATCGTGAAATAATCTACGTAATCGTCTACGAGGACTATGCCGGAAAGAAGCTCCTCTGACTTCACGAGTATCTCTCCTCGTGAAGCATCGAAGTTCAGAAGCACGTCTTCGTACGTCTTGGAGTTATACTTCACGGTTCCGGGAAGATACTCCTTAGTGCTCCAGAAACAATGCCCGTTGTGACGGATATTGTATGTGAAGGCACGCTTGCCTCTGAAGAGAACTGCGTTCTTCTTCGTGGTTTGCATATAAACGCCATAGTCTGTGTCCTCCTGGGCGTATACGCTTTCAGAGAGACACAGACATAGCGATATGATGACAATACCTGAACAGAATGACTTCATTCAATACTGTCTTGGTATCTCAGACTACTTCTTGAAGATGCTGAGGATATTGGAAACTGAGCTGGCGATGGCACCTGCGTCCTTTGCAACAGAAGATGCAGTGTTTGCAGCCTGCTGAGCCTGGCTTGAATTAGCTACGGTACCGGCAATCTTCGAGAGCTGATCCATGACTGTATTCGAGGTGTTGTTGGTCACGAGATTTGACGAACCGAGCACGAGACCAGTCGCGAAGCTCTTCTTGTAATCCTTGTCAGCAGCCTTGAGGCCAGCGATGCTTGAGGTAAGCGAAGCGATGTTGAGAAGGTTGGTCGGGTTGCTCATATCGAGCTTGTTACCGTTCGCTGCATATGCGGTGAAGAGGGTGCGGAGTGCTGAGCCGGCAGCTGAACCAGCCTGCTGAGCTGTGGTGTTAGCTGCAGCCACGGTGTTTGAAGCACCAGCTGCAGGAGCTGAAGAACCACCCTTTGAAAGGAGTGAGCATGAAGATGCAAGCATTGCGGCAGTCGCGAGGACTGCAAGGAATTTGATAGCTTTCATGTTATAACTGTTTCTTTAGATGTTATCGAAGATTTCTGAGAAGGATGTTGAGGTCGACTTCCTTGCGGATGATTCCGTTGAGGTCCTCGATCTTTACTCTCTCCTGTGCCATTGAGTCACGATGACGGATGGTAACGCAGTGGTCGGTGAGACTGTCGTGGTCGACGGTGACGCAGAAAGGAGTACCGATTGCGTCCTGGCGACGATATCTCTTACCGATTGAGTCCTTCTCATCGTACTGGCAATTGTAGTCGAACTTGAGGTCATCCATGATCTCCTGAGCGAGAGCGACGAGCTCTGGGTTGTTCTTGAGGAGAGGCATGACTGCAACCTTAACTGGTGCAAGAGGAGCAGGTATGCTCAATACTACGCGGCTCTCACCGTTGCCGAGATCTTCTACCTTGTATGAGTTGCTGAGCACAGCGAGTACCATACGGTCAACTCCGATAGAGGTCTCGATGACGTAAGGAGTGTAGCTCTCGTTGGTCTCAGGATCGAAGTACTGGATCTTCTTTCCAGAGTACTTCTGATGGTTTCCGAGGTCGAAGTCGGTTCTTGAATGGATACCCTCGAGCTCCTTGAAGCCGAATGGGAACTGGAACTCTACGTCGGTTGCAGCATTTGCGTAGTGTGCAAGCTTCTCATGATCATGGAAACGATAGTTCTGTGCACCCATACCCATGTTCACGTGCCACTTCATACGGGTCTCCTTCCACTTTGCGAACCAGTCGAGTTCAGTACCTGGCTTGATGAAGAACTGCATCTCCATCTGCTCGAACTCCCTCATACGGAAAATGAACTGGCGAGCGACAATCTCGTTACGGAATGCTTTACCGATCTGAGCGATACCGAAAGGAATCTTCATGCGGCCGGTCTTCTGCACGTTGAGATAGTTCACGAAGATACCCTGCGCAGTCTCCGGACGGAGGTAGATGGTGCTGGCACCGTCTGCGGTGCTACCCATTGAGGTGCTGAACATGAGGTTGAACTGGCGAACCTCGGTCCAGTTGCAAGTACCGCTGATAGGACATACGATGCCGCAGTCCACGATGATCTGCCTGTACTCGTCGAGATTGTTGTCGTTCTGAGCCTTCACGAAGCGGTTATGCACTTCGTCATATTTCTTCTTCTCGCGGAGAACGTTAGGGTTGGTTGCGCGGAACTGCTCCTCGTCGAAAGACTCACCGAATTTCCTGCGGCCTTTCTCAACCTCCTTGTTCATCTTCTCCTCGATCTTCGCGAGATAATCCTCGATGAGGACGTCTGCACGATA
>NZ_JBAEER010000062.1:0-2602 GCF_056207615.1 Candidatus Cryptobacteroides sp.
GATGCGCCGTCGGTATAGAGCCAGATGATCGGCTTGCGCTGTTCTTCCATGCTACTCGATAACCCTTCCTCCGCGAGGCTTGATCTCGGTGTCAGGCATCTGGATGGTCATCTTTCCATCCTGGAGGTCATCGTATGCGACGCGGTTGTTGTACACGTCGATGGCAGTGTAGATCGCCGCCATCATGGAGTGCGGATCCGCCATGTCACGGCCGGCCATGTCGTACGCGGTGCCATGGTCAGGAGAAGTGCGGACCACTGGAAGTCCTGCAGTGAAGTTCACGCCCTGCTCGAACGCGAGTGCCTTGAAAGGAGTGAGGCCCTGGTCATGGTACATCGCGAGGACCGCGTCATACTTGCTATAGTTTCCGAGGCCGAAGAAGCCGTCCGGAGAATATGGTCCGAAAGCATTGATTCCCTCTGCAACAGCCTGCTGCACCGCAGGGAGGATGATCTGCTGCTCCTCGTCTCCGAGAAGGCCGCCGTCGCCGCAGTGAGGGTTGAGTCCGAGAACGGCGATCTTCGGATGGTCGATCGCGAAGTCCCTCTCGAGAGAAGCGTGCATGAGGCGAAGCTTCTTGAGGATCTTCTCGGTAGTGATGCTCTTGTGGACTTCCTTGAGCGGAATATGTCCGGTGACCACGCCGACCTTGAGCTGGTCGCTGACCATGATCATCGCAACCTCGTCGACGCCGAACTCCTGCTCGAGATACTCGGTATGGCCGGTGTATCCGAAGCCCTCGTTGGTCATTGCCCTCTTGTTGATAGGGGCAGTGACGAGCACGTCGATGTCACCCTCCTTGAGATCGGCCACCGCTGCCTTGAGAGAGGTCATCGCCGACTTCGCAGACTCGCTGGTAGGCTGGCCTGGCTCGACGAATACGTTCTCAGGAAGACAGTTCACGATGTTGACCCTCTTCTGGTGGATGTCCTTTGCAGAGCTGATGACGTTGGTGTTGATGTTCTCGATATTGTGGATCTGCTTCTTGTAGAAGCCGAAAATCTTTGATGAACCGTAGATCACCGGAGTGAACATGTCGAGCACACGCTCGTCGGCGAGGGCCTTGATGATTACCTCGTATCCGATTCCGTTGCCGTCACCCTGGGTGATTCCGACTATAAGTTTCCTTGCCATAATGGATTCCTCTGTTAAATCTTGAACTACAAATATAGCTGATTTTTTGGGACTTTTGAGTATCTTTGTAAGATATGATCCGACACAGCGAACTGGACACCGATTTGCAGTATCTGCCGGGCGTTGGGCCCAAGAGAGCGCAGCTTCTGCTGAAGGAGCTGGAGGTTAAGACCTTCGGCGACATGATCCGTCTGTACCCGTTCCGCTACATCGACAGAAGCAGCATCACGAGGATTGCGGACATCGCCTCCGATTCGGCTGCGGTCCAGCTTCGCGCGACTGTCCACAGCGTAGAGCTCAAGGGCAAGGGACCGGAGGCCGTGAACGGCAAGCCGAGCTTCGCCGGGAAGCGTCTCAGCGTGCTCGTGAGCGACGGGAGCGGCTCTGTCGAGGTCGTATTCTTCAAGGGCGTGAAGTGGATGTACGAGCGTCTCCAGCCGGGCACAGAATGGATTTTCTTCGGCAAGCCGCAGGCCTACAACGGACGTTTCAACTTCGTCCATCCGGAGGTCGACAGCGTCGAGAAGGCCGTGAGCCAGGGCGCAGGAAACCTCACCGGCGTCTATCCAAGCACCGAGAACCTGAAGAATTCCGGAATCACCGGCAAGGTCATGAACAAGCTCATGTCCTCGGCGCTCGCCGCATGCATGCCGGAGATCACCGAGACCCTGCCCGAATACATACTCAGGGAGAAAGGTCTGATCGACCTGCGCACCGCCCTGAAGAACATACATTTCCCATCCGACCAGGCGTCCCTGGAAAAGGCCGTGTACAGGTTCAAGTTCGAGGAGCTCTTCTACCTCCAGCTCTCCCTGCTGAAGCAGAAATATGTGCGCAGCAGAGGAGAGAGAGGCATACCCATGCCGAAGGTCGGAGATCCGTTCAACCGATGCTACGAGGCTCTCCCCTTCCCGCTCACCGGCGCCCAGAAGAGGGTGATCAAGGAGATCAGGGAGGACATGAAGAGCGGTCATCAGATGAACCGCCTCGTGCAGGGAGACGTCGGCAGCGGCAAGACCATGGTCGCCGTGCCCAGCGCCCTGATCGCCATAGGAAACGGCTACCAGGCGTGCATGATGGCGCCGACCGAAGTCCTTGCCCAGCAGCACTTCAGGAACATCAGCAAGTACCTCGCAGGAACCGGGGTGAAGGTGGCGCTCCTGACCGGCAGCAGCAAGACCTCAGAGCGCCGCGAGATCCACGCCGGGCTGCAGGACGGATCGATAGGGATGATAGTGGGAACCCATGCGCTGATCGAGGACACGGTGGTGTTCCACAACCTCGGTCTCGCGATTGTGGACGAGCAGCACCGCTTCGGAGTGGAGCAGCGTTCCAAGCTCTGGTCGAAGACAAGCTGCGGCGTGCCTCCGCATGTGCTCGTAATGACGGCGACCCCTATCCCACGCACCCTTGCGATGACCTTGTACGGAGACCTGGACGTATCCGTGATCGACGAGATGCCTCCGGG
>NZ_JBAEER010000063.1:0-6965 GCF_056207615.1 Candidatus Cryptobacteroides sp.
ATGGAATATGACCTGTCGACGAACATACTCTTTGCACGCGGAACCAAGGACCCTGCGACCGGTGAGCTGAAGGGAACGCCGACGATGAAGCAGGGTGACAAGACCTATGAGATGCGCGAGGTGCGCTACAATTTCGATACGCGAAAGGCCAGCATCAAGGACATGACCACCACAGAGGAGGACGGTACCATCCATGGACAGAACATCAAGATGATGCCGGACCACTCGATCAACATGACCAAGGGTCAGTATACGGTCTGCGACGCCGAACATCCACACTACTACCTGAAGCTTTCGGCGGCGAAGGTGACGACGGGCAAGAACAGGAAGACGGTGTTCGGACCGGCGAACCTGGTGCTCGCGGACGTGCCGCTGCCTATCGGTATTCCTTTCGGTTTCATCCCGAAGAGGCCTGACCGTGCGACCGGATTCCTGATGCCTACCTTCGGTGAGGAGACCTCGCGTGGATTCTACCTCAGGGACGCAGGTATGTACTTCGTGCTCGGACAGTATTTCGACCTTTCCATCACCGGAGATATCTATACCCTCGGCTCATGGGCTGTGGACATCAACTCCCGATACAGGGTCAACTACAAATTCAACGGTAGCTTCGCACTCACCTACTCCAACGACCAGACGGGAGAGAAGGGCAGCTCCGACTTCTTCCAGTCGAAGAACTTCGCCGTGAAGTGGAGCCACTCGCAGGACGGCAAGGCACGTCCAGGAACCTCCTTCAGTGCTTCCGTGAACTTCTCCAGCCCTTCGAACAGCAGGTACAACTCGACCAGCGTGAACGAGGCGCTCCAGAACCAGATATCATCTTCAATCTCATATTCGAAGAACTGGAACGGAAAGATGAACCTTTCGGTCAATGCTCTCCATAGTCAGAACTCGAGGGACAGCTCGTATACCTTCACTCTTCCTAACGTGACATTCTCTGTGACGAGGTTCTATCCTTTCAAGAAGAAGAACCGCGTCGGCAAGGAGAAGTTCTACGAGAAGTTCTCTCTCGGATATAGCACTACCTTGCAGAACAAGATCAATTTCAAGGCGTCTGAGTTCAACATCAAGGATCCAGAGTTCCTCGGCAAGTTCCAGAACGGTATGACCCACAACTTCCAGATAGGTCTGCCGAACTTCACTCTGTTCAAGTACCTGAACTTCACGCCAAGCATACAGTATGGTATGAACTGGTTCTTCAGGAAGACGATGAAGGAGCTGGTGGACGTGATAGACGAGGAGACGGGATTGCCTAAGCAGGTGGCATATACTGATGCTGACGGATTCACCCAGATGGTCACTGCGCAGGAGGTGCAGGACGTGAGGGGCAAGGCGTTCTCTTCTTTCGGTGTCACTCAGACATATTCGGGTAGTATCTCGATGAGTACCCGACTGTACGGTATGTTCAACTTCGGCAAGCACCACAAGCTGCAGGCAATAAGACATGTCGTATCACCTTCAGTATCGTTCAATTTCAGCCCTGAGAAGGCGAATAGGATGAATGGTTACCGTTCCCTCGATTATGTTGACGAGAACGGAAAGCTCGTCCATAAGGACTACAATATATACGAGGGGCAGGTCTACTCTGCACCGGGACGCGGTAAGAGCGGCACCATGAGCCTTAGCATCGGAAACAATCTCGAGGCGAAGGTCCGTGATTTCCGTGACACTACCGGCAGCGGAACCAAGAAGATCAAGCTTATTGACAACCTCAATATCAATACCGGCTACAACTTCCTCGCGGACTCGCTCAGGATGAATAATGTCGGAATCTCGATGTCCACCTCAATCTTCGGCAAGCTCGGCATCAATGCCAATGCCAATTTCGACCCTTATGCGGTCAATGAGCGTGGTACCAAGTACAACAAGTTCGCCGTCACCCAGGGTCAGGGACTCCTCAGGCTGACCGGTGCGAGCGCTTCCCTCTCTTATTCTATCTCCGGCGACGGAAAATCTGTCGGTAGTACGGGAGAGGTCAAGGGCGCGGCGAGTGACTATTATAGGGTATACTATCATCCTGTCACCGGAGAATACATTCCGGGTGGATGGCTATATTATATGAATACGAACTCGGCGTGGTCGCTGAGCTTCAACTATTCGTACAGCTACCAGCGTTCGTACCAGTACACGAACAACGAACTCATCACCAAGCACAGGCATAACCAGACTCTCGGTATGTCCGGAAACGTGAAGCTTACTCCTAAGCTCAGCATCAACATGTCGTCGGGATTCGACTTGATGGCTCTGAAACTTACCACCACTCAGCTGTCTGCAAGCTATGACCTGCACTGCTTCAACATAGCGGTGTCATGGGTACCTACCGGTAAGTGGCAGTCATGGAGCTTCAGGATCGCTGCGAACGCTGCGGCACTCTCAGACCTGCTCAGGTACAAGAAGAGCAGTTCTTACTGGGACAATTAAATAATTATTGCTATATTTGCGGTCGTTCCGTTCGGGACTGATCGCAAATACAATCTTTTTTACATAATGCACACGATTTTTCAATTGAAGGAAATGCCTGTGGAATCTCTGCGTGAACTTGCAGAGTCACTCGGCATCAGAGGCGCCAAGAAGATGGAGGCTGAAAAGCTTCTCTACAAGGTGATGGACGAAGAGGCCCTCGTGGACTCCAAGAAGGAGCCTGAGGAGAAGCCACGCAAGCTTCGTCTGCGCAAGGATGCCTCTAAGAAGGAGAGGGCCCAGCAGCCAGCTGCAGAGGCCAATGAGGCGAATAAGACTGAAGATTCAGTGAAGCCAGAAGAACCAGCAAAGAAGGCTGACGGAAAGAAGAGAGGAAGGCCTAGAAAGGCAGAGAATGCCCCTGCAGAGGAGCCAAAGCCAGTAGAAGCGCCGGTGGTAGAAAATGTGGCTGAAACCGCATCAGAGCCAGCGCAGGAGGCCGTTACTTCGCAGAAGAAGCTTCGCCAGCGTAGGTCAAGGATACAGAATGCTGCAGCAGAGCCTGTAGCTATGGCAGAGGAGGTAGAGGCTCCGGTTGCGCCAAGTGAGGCTCAGGACGCAGAAAATGCTGCATCAAAGCCAGCTCAGGACGAGCAGCAGCGTAATAATAATGGACGCAGGAACAGGAACCAGCGCAACGCAAGCCAGATAGACAAGGCTAATCTTCCAAGCATCGAGGAGCTTCGAAACAGGCAGCGTCCCGGCGGAGCACAGCAGAATCCTCAGCAGCAGCCGGCTCCGCAGAATGCGCAGCCACAGGCCGCACAGGAACAGCCGCAGGCCGAGAATGGCGAGCAGCATGAGAATCACAATAACAACAATAATCAGAACAGGCAGCAGCAGCGTCAGCCTCAGCAGCCGAAGATAGTATTCGAGGGCACCGTGGAGGCTACTGGAGTGCTCGAGATCATGCCTGACGGATACGGATTCCTCCGTTCTTCGGACTACAACTATCTCAACTCCCCAGACGATGTATATGTATCTCAGCAGCAGATCAAGCTCAATGCGCTCAAGACCGGCGATATGGTCTGCGGTGAGATTCGCCCACCTAAGGAGGGTGATAAGTACTTCCCTCTCGTGAGGATCAAGACCATCAACGGACGCTTCCCGGAGTTCATCAGGGACCGTGTTCCATTCGATTTCCTCACCCCTCTTTTCCCTGATGAGAAGTTCAATCTCCTCGGCAACGGACATGCGAGCGATGAGTCATGCCGTATCGTCGACCTCTTCGCTCCTATCGGAAAGGGACAGCGCGGTCTCATCGTGGCCCAGCCAAAGACCGGTAAGACCATGCTCCTCAAGAGCATCGCGAATGCCATCGCCGACAATCACCCTGAGGTGTATGAGATCGTTCTCCTTATCGACGAGCGTCCGGAGGAGGTTACCGACATGCAGCGCAGCGTGAAGGCAGAGGTGGTTGCTTCGACCTTCGATGAGCCTGCAGACAGGCACGTGAGGGTTGCGAACATGGTGCTTGAGAAAGCAAAGAGAATGGTAGAGTGCGGACACGACGTCGTGATTCTCCTCGACTCCATCACTCGCCTCGCCCGTGCATACAACACCGTTCAGCCGGCTTCCGGCAAGGTCCTTTCCGGCGGTGTGGATGCAAATGCGCTCCATAAGCCAAAGAGATTCTTCGGCGCAGCCCGCAACATTGAGAACGGCGGTTCGCTCACCATCATCGCTACCGCACTCACCGAGACCGGTTCGAAGATGGACGATGTGATCTTCGAGGAATTCAAGGGTACCGGCAACATGGAGCTTCAGCTCGACAGAACTCTCTCCAACAGGAGAATCTTCCCTGCCGTTGGCATCACCCTTTCGGGTACTCGCCGCGATGACCTTCTCTACGAGAAGAGCAAGGCTCAGAGGATATGGATACTTCGCAAGCTTCTCGCTGAGATGAACCCTACTGAGGCAATGAATTTCATGCTTCAGCTCATGGACGAGAACAAGACCAACGAGGACCTCCTTGACAACATGAGCAAGGTGAATCCGAAGGAGGCCAAGTATTACGATACCTTCTAAAATAGGATGAACCGTCTTTCGGACTCTACGATATGCGCACCTGCTACCACTCCCGGTACAGGTGCGATTTCAATTATCAGAATCAGCGGCCCTGACGCGCTTACAATTGCTGACAAGGTCGTCAGATGCCGTCGTGGGTGCCTTTCCGAGGCTCCTGGGTACAGCGTGCGCTTCGGTACCGTCGCTAAGGACGGAGAAGTGATAGATGAGGTCCTCGCGACCGTATTCCGTGCTCCTCACTCCTATACGGGCGAAGATTCCGTTGAGATTTCTTGCCATGCGTCACGTTATATCGTAGAGACGGTGTTGGGATTGCTGACGTCGGCTGGAGCCATGGTCGCAATGCCCGGAGAATTCACTCAGCGCGCCTTCGTAAACGGTAAGATGGACCTTGCCCAGGCTGAGGCAGTCGCTGATCTTATCTCTTCCCAAAGTACTGCTTCACATAGGATTGCGATGAGTCAGTTGAAGGGAGGCTTCTCGTCAGAGTTGAGATCTATGAGAGATGCGCTCCTGAAGATCGTTTCTTTGATGGAGCTCGAGCTTGACTTCAGCGAGGAGGATGTGGAGTTTGCCGACAGGTCCGAGCTGATGGATCTGGTCGACCACACCGCTGCTCATTGCGACAGGCTCGTGGAGTCTTTCCGCCTTGGCAACGCTATCAAGAACGGTATTCCAGTTGCCATCGCCGGTGCGACCAATACTGGAAAGAGCACGCTTCTAAATGCTCTTCTTGGTGAGGATCGCGCTATCGTCTCTGATATCGCAGGCACTACGCGTGACACTATCGAGGAGACTCTCAACATCGATGGTACCCTATTCAGATTCATCGATACTGCAGGTATTCGCGGTACTGAGGAGACGGTCGAAAAGATAGGTATCGAGAGGACTTTCAAGAAGATTGAAGAAGCTCAAGTAGTACTTGCAATGATCGATGCTAGCGAAGATGAAACATTGTCTTGTACTTCAAGTAGTGCTTCAAATGGAATGTCTGGCGATGCGAGATCGCTAATTTCGCTTATTCCTGAATCTCAATTCGCTATATTTATCCTGAACAAAGTCGACAAATGCTCTACAGAGGATATTAACAAAAAAGTTCGCGACCTGAACAATTTAGTTAAATCTCCTGTAATTCAGATGTCTGCGAAGAATTTGACTGGAATTGACGAGTTGAAGGCGGAATTGTCCTCCTTTGCCAAGAGAATGCTTTCGGAGAGCGATACTACTCTGGTTACGAACCTGCGACATGTCCAGGAGCTCGGCGAAACAAGCAGTTGTCTCAAGAGGGTCAAAGATGGTCTTATGATGTGCGTCCCAAGCGACCTCGTTTCTCAGGATATCCGAGAGGCCATCTACCACTTAGGAACAATAGTCGGCGAGATCTCCACCGACGAGGTCCTCGGTGTGATTTTCGGGAAGTTCTGCATCGGCAAATGATGTAACTAATTGATTTACAATTACTTACGATTAAATCCAACAAAACTAGCTATAGGTGAGACAGTTAACACGTCTCACCTATTTTCGCATTTTAGGACGTTGTAGGACGTTTTTGGATAGTTTTGCATAGATTTTTTAGCGCATTTCTGCTGCATAACTTTCGATAGACCTCGTTCGTTCCTAAGTTGTTCACGGGGTGGGACACATTGGGACGCATTGGGACACCCTGGGACTATTTTGTGAACCAAAAATGGGAAAAATCACCTATCAAAAGCACTGTGAGTTCTGCGGCAGCGTATTCACGGCAAGGACTGCCGCAACGAGGTTCTGCAGTCATCTATGCTCTCAAAAGGCGTACAAGGTAACGAGACGGCGTATCCTTGAAAAGGAAGTCGGCGAGGCATTCAAGGAAGAAGAAGCCAGGCGAAGTGTCGAGCACTTCGACAATCTCTGCGTAATGACGCCACGTCTGGCAGCCGAGTATCTGTCTGTAGGCAAATCCACAATCTACCGGTATATCAAGAGCGGCCAGATCAAAATCCTAAAGCTTCCAACTAAAACTCTCATCAGGAAGGCAGATCTGGACAGTCTGTTCCAGACGCTTCCTGCTCCCCTGGTCCCTCCTCCGTTCAAGAACGAGGACGGTCGTCCTGTCACTACCAGAGAAGAGCCTAAGCTTGACATCAATGACTTCTACCTGACCAAAGATGTCATGGAAAAGGCCGGGATGTCTCTGGCTGGTGTGAAGAAGCTACTGGAAAGAGAAGGAATCGAGGCGATCCACTTCCGTGACAAGGACTATTATAATAAGGTGAAGGTCGACAAGCTGCTTGCAAAGAGAGCTGAAGACGAGCATCCAGAGATAACCGAATGGTATTCCACATCAGAGATCATCAAGAAGTATAACATGACTCAGTCGGCAGTGTATTCCATGGCCTATGACTATGCCATACCGAAGAAGAAGGTCAAATCCCAGGTCTACTACTCAAAGGTCCATGTGGACGGAATAAAGAACGGCTCTATCACCGAGCAGGTGATGA